>JBAZEP010000004.1:0-33820 GCA_041653835.1 Candidatus Omnitrophota bacterium | reverse complement strand
GAGTTAGTGGCGAAAGGAAAGAAATTCGGCATCATAGCGTCCAGGTTCAACGATTTTATTACCCAAAGGTTATTGGAAGGGTGCGTGGACGAGCTTATAAGGCATGGAGCGAAAGAGAGCGATATAGAAGTAGTCTGGGCGCCTGGCGCGTTTGAGATACCGGTCCTGGCAAGCCGCATGGCAAAGAGCAAAAAATACGACTCAGTGATATGCCTGGGAACTATAATAAAAGGAGCGACGCCTCATTTTGATTACATCGCGGGCGAAGCAGCCAAGGGCATCGCGAGCGTGTCCTTGAATACTGGAATACCCGCGATATTCGGGATCATTACAGCCGATTCTATAGAGCAGGCAATAGAAAGGGCGGGCACGAAACAGGGCAACAAAGGCAGAGACGCCGCGCGTTCTGCGATCGAGATGGCGAACCTGGCCGCGGAGCTTTAATATGCGCAAACGCACTTTCGCGAGGGAATGCGCGCTTAAGATACTTTACAGGATTGAGATCTCCAGGGAATCCGTGGATTCAAGCCTTGAGGATTTCTGGTCAAAGGCGCCCGAGTGTTCGGATAAAGAAACGCATGATTTTACCGAAGCATTGGTAAAAGGCACGCGCGGGAATATCACGGTGATAGACGGGATCATTTCTAAATATACGGATAACTGGAATATTGCCAGGATGGCTGTCATAGACAAGAATATAATGCGGATGTCCGTATATGAGATGGTTTTCAGGAAAGACATACCTCCGAATGTTTCCATAAACGAGGCGATAGAGCTTGCCAAGAAATATGGCGATGTCGATTCCGGCAAATTCGTCAACGGTATACTGGATAAGATAAAGAAAACGGAATGCGAAAAGTAGCGGATCTTCATGTTCATACAAACGCTTCGGACAGCACCTTTTCGCCTGAAAAGGTGGTCGAATTGGCGTTATCGCAGCACTTGGACGCGATCGCGATAACAGACCATGACACCTGTTCCGCGATAGCGCCCGCTATCAGCGCCGCGAAAGATACAGGACTGGAGATAATACCGGGCGTGGAATTGACAGCGGAAATGGGAGAAGCCGAGATACACATGCTCGGGTATTTTTTGGACTGGCATGACGCAGTCTTTACGAAAAAGCTCGAAGAATTGTGCAGGGTAAGGGAGGAACGGGCAAAAGAGATATTGAGGAAACTGGGCGAACAGGGTATTGATTTGAAATACGAGGATCTGCGGCAATACGGCTGTACCGGGACCGGGTCAATGGGAAGGCTTCATATAGCGGACCTTTTGTATAGAAAAGGAAAAGTAGCCTCGATCAGGGAAGCCTTTACAAAATATATCGGGAACGCCTCGCCCGCTTACGTGAAGAAATTCAAACTATCCCCCAAAGAAGCGGTTGATATGATAAAGGCCGTAGGCGGGGTCGCTGTCCTTGCTCATCCCAAGACAATCGAAATGCAAGGCAAGCCTTTGAAAGATATTTTGGGACTGCTGGTAAAGGAGGGTATAGAGGGTATAGAGGTTTATCATTCGGATCACACTAAAAGAGACTACGCCGAATTGGAAGGATTGGCCGGGGAATACGGTTTGCTGATGACAGGAGGCTCGGATTGCCACGGCTTAGGAAAGAAAAAGGTACTTCTGGGCACTGTAAAAGTGCCGTATGAACTTGTGGAGAATTTGAGACAGGCTTCTCGCTTAACATGAACCTGTCCAACCTCCGAGGTTGCCCACTATGGCAACCTCGGAGGTTGGACAGGAAAAATATATGAATAAGCATGAATTTTATATGAAGAAGGTTTTGGAGCTGGCTGAAAAAGGCAGGGACACTACCAGTCCGAACCCAATGGTAGGCGCGCTGATCGTAAAGAACGGAAATATAATAGCGGGCGCTTATCACAGGCGTCCGGGCGGGCTTCATGCCGAGGCAATAGCGCTGAAAAAGGCGGGTCAAAAGGCCAGGGGCGCGGCGCTCTACGTGAATCTTGAGCCGTGCGCTCATTTAGGCAGGACGCCTTCGTGCGTAAAAGCTATTATAAAAAGCGGGATAAAAAAAGTTTATTTCTCCATAAAAGACCCGAATCCTTTGAATAACGGGAAGGGCAGGAGAGAATTAGAGAGGAATGGGATCAAGGTAAATACCGGCATATTGAGCAAGGAAGCGGAGGATCTGAACAAGGTTTTTATAAAATATATTACGAAAAATATGCCTTTTGTTACGATAAAGGCTGCGGAGTCGCTGGACGGTAAAATAGCCACAAGGACAATGGATTCCAAATGGATAACGTCTGATGAGGCGAGGTATTATTCGTATGCCTTGCGCAGTAAAATGGATGCCGTATTGGTAGGGGCAAATACGATAATCAGGGATAACCCTATCCTGACCTCGAGAAGGAATAAGTCTCCTGTAAAGATAGTGCTTGATTCGAAACTGCGCGTTCCGGAACACGCGAATATTTTTTCAGGAAAATCCCCGGCGCTGAATATAGTAGCTGTCTTAAAAAGGTCGCTGAAGGACCCGGGCGTGTTGAAAAAAGCCGGGAGGCTTAATAAACAGGGCATACTTGTCATCGCGTGCCCCGCGAAGGATAACAGGATAGATCTTATCTGGCTTTTAAGAGAACTGGCGGAGCTCGAGATCAGCCGTTTACTGGTGGAAGGCGGCGGGGATACCATATCTGGATTTTTGGAACAGGGCCTCGCGGACAAGGCAATGTTTTTCATCGCGCCCAGGATCATAGGCGGGAAAAACGCGGTAACTTCGGTAGAAGGAAAAGGCATCGGAAAAATAAGGCAATCGATAAATTTGAAAGATATAGAGATCAAAAGAATCGGGCCGGATATCCTGGTCAGCGGCAATATTTCCTAAGGCGACATTTGTGACAATATCAAAAGTGCCGCCTTAGAAGAGAGGCGAGTCATGTTTACGGGGATTATTGAGGAAATAGGCGTAGTAAAAGGTATAACTAAGACGGGCACAGGCGCCCTATTGAAGATAAGCGCGGAAAAGGTTCATTCAGGCGTAAAAATAGGGGATAGCGTTTCCGTGAATGGCGCGTGCCTGAGTGCGGTCGATATAAAAGGCAATATACTGAGTTTCGATGTGATGCCTGAGACGCTTAAAAAGGCTACGCTCGGCGAATTAAAGACGAACGACCCTGTAAACCTCGAGAGAAGCATAATAGCGGACGCGAGACTCGGCGGGCATTTTGTAACAGGGCATGTGGATTACAAAGGCAGGATTGTCGCGCTCGCGGAAAAGTCGGAAGGCACGGGTTTTAAAATATCCTTACCGCAGGGATTTTCAAAGTTCGTAGTTGAGAAAGGGTCTGTGGCGCTGGATGGTGTGAGTCTTACTGTAGCGGCTGTGTCTAAAGATGATTTCACAGTGTATCTTATACCGCATACTCTTAAAAATACGACATTCTACAGGAAGGGTAAAGGCGATTTTGTAAATGTGGAAACAGACATAATAGGTAAATACATTGCCAAGGACAAGGTTAAGGCCGCAGATTTCAAGGATGTCCTTAAAGAATACGGTTATATGTAATCAAAGAATGCCACGCCGGATATTTTTCAGAATACTCTTAGCATTCCTCGCATTGACCATTACTTTTTTCATAACCGGCTATTTTTTCGCCAGGCCGATAGCGTTGTTTTTTGGCCGCGCGGCGCTGGAAAACTTATTCAAAAACGCCGAAACATCTATCAAGGGCTGCGATTTTAAACCGGGAACACTTTTATTTTACAGTATAGAAATAAAAAAAGGCAAATCCCTTGATATCAAGATAGAAGAAGCGGCTATCGCTTACAACCTTAAGGCGCTGGTCAGGAAAAAGATATCCAGGGTATCCCTTAAAAATGTTTCGATGGATATAAAGCCGTTGAAGGCATTTTCCGCGGAGAGGATAGACGCCTTAAATCTTAAACCGGGTTCGGGAAAATTGTATATCCCGAAGATCGATTACGATAATTTCAGGATAGGGGAAATCAAGAGCGACATGAAATTCGGGGATAATGTTATATCGATGAATCCCGTGGATATAACTTTTTTAGGCGGCCGCATCACGGGAAATCTTAACATATCGGTACTGAGCCCGGATATCGTGAAATATGATTTTAACCTTAAAGCGCTGAACCTTGATATCAGGTCTTTTGTGGAAGATTTCAAGCTGATCGATAAATTTGAAATGACAGGCAAATTAGGGGGCGCCATGTCGCTGGCAGGCATGGGCGCGTCCATAAACGAGGTTAACGGTACTTTTCTCACGGATTCACCAGGCGGCGTATTGGTTATAAAAGATACAAGGTTCCTGGAAAATGTCTCGAAGAATTCAGGCCAGCCCTTAGATATAATAGTGGAAAGTTTCAGGAATTACAATTATAATAGTGGGATAGCGCGCTTGTTTGTGGAAGCCGGAAGCCTTGTGATGGATGTCAAATTGGACGGTAAAACAGGCAAGAGGAACCTTGCGCTGGTACTGCATGATTTTAGCGCGCGAAAGGAAAAGCCATGAGAAAAATTTTCTTCATATTTATAGCACTCTTTGTATTTATCGGGTGCGCGAGAGTGAGGGTAGAGGCTCCGAAGGAGGCCATAAAGCTTGATGTCTCGATGAGGCTGGATATTTATCAGCATGTGGTAAAGGATATCGACGCGATAGAGGATATTGTTTCAGGAAAAGAGGAAAAACTGCCCGCGCCCAAGAACGGCAGCAGGCTGGATATTTTCGTGAAAGAGGCGTATGCCGAAGACTTGTTGAGCCCGGAGGTTGAGAGGGCGGCTTTAAACAGGAGAGACAGGAGGCCTCAGTTGCTTTCGCTGGAAGAAAAAGGCATAGTAGCGGAAAACGACCGCGGCCTGGTTGAGGCAAGGGATGGCTTGGATCCTTCTGCAAGGGCGTTAGTCGAGGCTGAAAACAACGACCGCATGGTCATATACAAGGCGCTCGCGGCCAAGAACGGGATCTCTGTCGAAGAGGTTCAGAAGATATACTCCAAAAAACTCAGGGACAGCATGTCAGGGGATTGAAATGATAATAATAAATCTGTTCGGTTTTTTTCTCATAGCGGCGCTGATATTATTCTTTAACAAAAAAGTCAGGGAGTCCGTATCTAAAGAGAATGAGGAAAAGATTAACAATCTACGGTGCGAATGGCGCGATACGCTTTCCAAAAACACAGACCTCATCATGAAACAATTGAACGAAAACGCGAAGGTCCTCCAGATGGTCAACAGCACCATGGGCGACAGGCTGGATAACGCGGCAAGGGTGGTGGGCGATGTCAAAAAAAGCCTGGGTTCGCTGGATGAAAAGACACAGCAGATATTCGAGGTCGGGAAGGATATAGCGAGTTTACAGGAGATACTCAAGACGCCTAAGATGAGGGGCGGGCTGGGGGAGTTATTCCTTGAGTCGCTTCTGGAGCAGATAATGCCGCACAAGGATTTTTATGAGCTTCAGCACTCTTTTAAAACAGGCGAGCGAGTGGATGCGGCGATCAAGATCGGCAACCGGCTTGTGCCTGTGGATTCAAAATTCCCGCTTGAAAGCTTCAAGCGGTTCAGCGAAGCGCAGAATGACGATGAGAGAAAACGCGCGAAAAAAGAGTTTATCAGGGCGGTCAAGGACCATATAGACTCAATAGCGGCTAAATATATACTTCCGGACGAGGGTACATATGATTTCGCGCTGATGTATATTCCCGCCGAGAATGTTTATTATGAGACTATTATAAAAGATGAGGTTTTCGGCGAGGATAAATCTATATTTATGCACGCCATAGCCAAAAAGGTGATACCCGTGTCCCCTAATAGTTTTTACGCGTACCTGCAAGTGATTATTTTAGGTATAAAAGGCCTGAAGGTCGAGGAAAGGGCGCAGGAAGTAATCAAGATGTTAGTTGCCTTGAAAGGTTCTCTGGGAAAATTCATGGAGGATTTCGAGGTCATGGGCACGCATATAGATAATATAAAGTCGAGCTACGAAAGAGCGGTTAAAAGCCTTGATAAATTTGAGGATAAACTGCTCTCTGCGGATTCACTGGAAGAGAAGAAAAAATTGGAATGACGTTATAATTGTCGGGGCGTAGCGCAGTTGGATTAGCGCGCTTGCTTCGGGAGCAAGAGGTCGCTGGTTCGAATCCAGCCGCCCCGACCATTGAATAACCCAAAGGAGAAATAATATGAACGCAATGAATTTAGCGTTAAAGCGGACAAGGGAAGTATCGTTGGCGAATAAGGTTATTTTAGCGTTCGGCATGGCGGCGTTGACCGGGATATTGGCGCAGGTGAGGGTATTTTTGCCGTGGACACCGGTACCTGTAACATGCCAGACTTTCGCTGTGCTCCTGGCGGGCGTCGCCCTTGGGAAATATTGGGGAGGGATAAGCCAGGTCATATATGTGGCCATAGGCGCGGCGGGTATGCCGTGGTTTAACGGCGCTAGTGGAGGATATAGCGCGATAGCCGGGCCTACGGGAGGGTATTTATTCGGGTTTATTTTAGCGGCGTTTTTCGTAGGATATGTCGTAGATACATATAAATGGTCTAGGGGATTTTATCAAATGCTGGGGATCATGGCTTTCGCGAATTTTGTTTTGATATATCTGCCGGGCGTTATACAGCTTAACGCATGGCTATATTTATTTAATGGCACCCCCTTTAATATTACCCGGCTGGTTTACGCGGGCGTTATGCCTTTCGCTCTGGGTGACGCGATAAAGATAGTGAGCGCGGCGTTAATAGCCAGGGCAGTAATGCCAAAATAAAAATATGAAGGACCGGAAAAAGGATGCGTTTAAATTTATTATCCTTCTTGGGATAGTAAGTTTATTCGGTGATATAACCTATGAAGGCGCGAGGGGTGTTACAGGGCCATACCTTGCGATACTTGGGGCTAGCGCCGGAGTAGTGGGGCTGGTGTCCGGGCTCGGGGAATTTATAGGGTATGCCCTGCGGCTTGTTTCCGGGTATTTTTCAGACCGTACCAAGGCTTACTGGCCGATGACATTCATCGGTTACGGTCTAATATTCTCCATTCCGATCCTGGCGTTCACAAACCACTGGCAGACAGCTGTCGTATTTATTATCCTTGAGCGCATGGGCAAGGCTATCAGGTCGCCTGCCAGGGACGCGATACTTTCGCACGCTACCGCCCAGGTAGGCCGTGGTTTTGGTTTCGGTATCCATGAAGCCATGGACCAGATAGGGGCTATAATAGGCCCTCTGGTATTTTCAGCGGTTTTTGTCCTAAAGGGAGGATATAAAGAAGGGTTTGCCATCCTATGGATACCGGCGGTAATTACCATAGCGGTTCTTTTTATAGCGTGGCTGAAGGTTTCTTCGCCGGTAGAATTTGAAAATATTGGCCAACCTCCGAGGTTGCCTCCGGCAACCTCGGAGGTTGGCGGAGGTTCAAGAGTTTTCTGGCTCTATACATTATTTATATTTTTGACCGTTGCCGGGTTTTTGAATTTTCAGCTGATATCGTATCATTTGAAGATTAAGTCTATTGTGCCGGATGTGCAGATCCCTTTATTTTACGCGATCGCCATGGCGGTTGACGCGGTTGTGGCAGTTATTATCGGGAAGATCTACGACAAGGTAGGATTGAAGAGCCTTTTAGCGATACCTGTACTTACTGTGCTCATCCCGGTTTTCGCGCTCTACGGCGGATATTCTTTTTTAGTCATAGCCGTAATGTTGTGGGGCGCTGTAATGGGTATCCATGAGACTATTATGAGGGCGGCTATAGCGGATATAGTCCATGTCGAGAAAAGAGGGTCGGCTTACGGGATATTCAATACCGCGTACGGGCTCTCCTGGTTTTTCGGGAGCGCTATTATGGGTTTTTTGTACGGCATTTCGAATAATCTGATAGTGATTTTTGTGATCGCGATGGAAATACTTTCTCTGCCGGTATTTTTATCGCTTAAAAAATCTGTTACAAGGAGATAATTTGGAAAAATTACCGGAGCTGGGAAAAATACATCCTGATTTCTTTAACAAGGTCATTTACCCAAGGTTAGGGAAGAAGGATAAATCTGTTATCGTGGGGCCTCAGCACGGGGTTGATTTCGGCGTAATCAGCCTGGGCGATAAAGTAATGGTCCTGTCGGCAGACCCTTTTTATATCGCGAAAGAACTGGGCATGGAAAAGGCTGCGTGGTTCGCGGTGCACATACTCGCCTCTGACGTGGCTGTAAGCGGCATACCCCCGGGATATCTGGCGGTTGACCTGAATCTGCCGCCTGAGATGACTGAAAATGAACTTAGCGCTATGTGGGACGCTGTTCACAGGGAATGCAAGAAGCTCGGCATAGCAATAGTTACGGGCCATACAGCGAGATACGCAGGGTGTAATTACCCCATGGTAGGCGGCGCAACAATGATAGGGATCGGTAAAAAAGAAAAGCTTATAGCGCCGAGGTGCAAAGCAGGCGACGCTATTGTGATTTCAAAAGGCCCGGCAATAGAAACAACAGGGCTTATGTCCGCTTATTTTCCCGGGTTTCTTGAAGAGCGTTACGGGAAGGATTTTGTGAAAAAAGCGCAGGATGTTTATTATCAGATGTCAACAGTTAAGGATGCCATGATTACAGCCCGCGCAGGAGGCGTTACAGCCATGCATGATGCCACGGAATGCGGGATTTTTGGCGGGCTTTACGAAATGGCAGCGCATAGCAATGTCGGTATGAATATTTACCTCGATGATATAGTATTACAGGAAGAGGTCAGGAAGACCTGTGAATGTTTCGGCATAGACCCTTATAAAGCGATAAGCGAGGGCACGCTCCTGGCCACGATCGACGCTAAAAAAGCGAAAAAGGCTGTTAAGGCGCTGAATGACGAATCTATACCTGCCAGCATAGCGGGAGAAGTGACCGGGAAAAAACATGGTATTATGGTCATAGAAAAGGGCAAGAAATATAAGCTCGAACATCCGAAAATAGACCCTTTCTGGGTAAAATTTGAAGAATACTTAAAAAAGTAAAGAGGCGGCATGAAAAGGGCGCATGTGTTCTATTCGGGACAGGTACAGGGAGTGGGATTCAGATATACTGCCCAGGATATTGCGGAGGCCTTCGGCATATCCGGCTGGGTAAAAAACCTCAGGGACGGCAGGGTGGAGATAGTAGCGGAAGGCGAAGAAAAGAAGGTCAAGGAATTACTGGATAAGATAGTGAACGGCCCGATAGGTTATTATATCAGGGACGTGGATATATCATGGGAAAAACCGTCAGGAGAATTCGTTAATTTCGATATAAGGTTCGATATATGAAAAAAGACGAGAAAATAAAAATAGAAGAACTCAGGAAAATAATCGATCGCCACAATAAGAAGTATTACGTTGATAATAAACCCGAGATATCCGACCGCGAATACGACAGATTGATCGACGAGCTGAAAGAATTGGAACAGGAATATCCGGAATTCATTACCCCTGATTCGCCGACACAGCGGGTGGGAGGGGAGGCCATCAAGGAATTCAACAGCGTCAAACACAAGGTGCCGATGCTAAGTATAGACAACACTTACTCACCTGAAGAGATAGCTAAATTTGACGAAAGGGTAAAAAAGAACCTCGGGGTGGATGAGTTGGATTACGTGGTTGAACTGAAGATAGACGGGGTAAGCATCTCGCTTCTTTACGAAAGAGGCAGATTTATCCGGGGCGCCACGCGTGGGGATGGTTTTAAAGGAGATGACGTTACAATAAATTTAAAAACTATAAAAAGCCTGCCCTTGAAACTCGAAACAATTAAGAATGACGGGATGCCGGGATTATTTGAGGCGAGGGGAGAGGTATATCTGCCGGCAAAGGTATTCATGGAGATAAACGAGGAAAAAGAGGCGCAGGGCGAGGAACTTTTCGCGAATCCCAGGAACGCGGCCGCCGGGTCTTTGAAACTGCTGGACTCGAGGCTTGCCGCGAAAAGGCATCTTGATATGTGGATATACGGGGTTGGTTATTGCGAAGGCAGGGAATTCCAAAGCCAGCACGCCGCGCTCGATTTTTTAAAGGCCGCGGGATTCCGCGTAAATCCCGATATAAAAAAGTGCGGCTCGATAAAAGAGGTAATCGAATATTGCGATGAGTGGCAGGAGAAAAGGCACGGCCTTGATTACGATATAGACGGTATGGTAATAAAAGTGGATTCTTTCGCTTACCAGAAAGCGCTTGGCCAGACCTCTAAGAGCCCCCGCTGGATGATAGCGTATAAATTTCCCGCGGAAAGAAAAGAGACTATATTGAAAGATATAATCGTCCAGGTGGGCAGGACAGGCGCGCTTACGCCTGTGGCTGTATTAAAACCTGTCGAACTCGCCGGTACTACCGTGAGCAGGGCTTCGCTGCATAATCAGGACGAGATTATGCGTAAAGGTGTGCGAATAGGGGATCATGTGCTTGTCGAAAAAGCGGGCGAGATCATCCCGCAGATAGTAGAAGTAGTCAAAAAGAAACGCAAGGGCGCTGAAAAAGAATTTATTATGCCGAAAAAATGCCCTGTGTGCGGCAGCGCGGTAAAAAGACTGAAGAACGAGGTGGCGCTAAGATGCGAGAACGCGGGCTGCCCTGCGCAGTTGAAGGAAAGGATAAGGCATTTCGCGTCGAGGGAGGCCATGGATATTGAAGGCATGGGTGAGGCTATCGTAGCCCAGCTGGTGGATAAGAAAATGATAAAAGATTACGGTGATATTTATACCCTGGAGCACGAAGAATTGGCAGCTCTCGACAGGATGGCTGATAAGTCGGCCGAAAACCTTATCAAGGCGATACAAAAAAGCAAGTCTAATCCGCTGAACAGGCTGATATATGGCCTTGGTATAAGGCATGTCGGTTCCAGGAACGCGTGGATACTCGCGGCCAGGTTCAAATCCCTTGACGCGCTGTCAAAGGCAGGCATAGAAGAACTTCAGGCTATAGATGAGATAGGCCCTGTAATGGCGGAGAGCGTGTTCAATTTTTTCAGGACAGGGGAAAATAAAAAAGTTATAGAGAGGCTGAAACATAACGGGGTAAATACCGAAGAAAAAGGGATCTCTCCGAAGTCCGGGAACCTGGAAGGCAAGACATTTGTTGTCACAGGCTCTCTGGAGCATTCTTCAAGGAATGAGATAGAGGAACTTATACGCAGACACGGGGGCAGTGCCTCTTCGAGCGTGAGCAAGAATACGGATTATGTGGTAGCGGGCAAAGACCCGGGCGCCAAACTCTACAAGGCGAAACAATTAGGCATAAAAATCATAAACGAGAAGGAATTCGAACGTCTTTTAACCTAAAGGAAGATTTGTGACAGTGTCACAAATCTTCCTTTATTTAGAAACAGGGATTTGAGGAGAAATAATATGATAAATAGAAAGGGATATAGATTAGCGGTTATAGTGATGCTGTGCGTGTCTATCGCGGGGTGCGAGGGGGTGCAGAGGAAGTTCGCGCGCAAAAAACAGAAAGAAGAAAAACCTCTTCCTGTTGTCACTACATACGACTACGCCAAAGAACTGAGAGTGGACGAACTTTATAAAAAACGGTTCTTGTTCTGGAAGTCCTGGCAGGGTGAATTGATCGACAGGATGGGAGACGGTTATAAGAAGAGGGCAGAGTGCTACGATGAATTGGTGAAGAATATAGAGGAAATGCAGAAATATCTTAATGACGAGAAATATAAAGAGCTGGAGGCCTTTATAACGGAAATAAAATCATTAGGCCCCGGCGTCAAAAAGACAGACCTGACAAACAGCGAGAGGTACAGGATCACGCAGGCCCTGGAAAAGACAAAACGGCTCATAGACAAAAGATTTTCATATAACGCCGTCAAGGACAGTCTCGAATTAAGGAAATGAATGCTTATTAAAAAAATAACAGTGGCTCCCCTGGAATCGAATTGTTATCTGGCAGGCGATGAGGATACAAAAGAGATATTCATAATAGACCCGGGCGGAGATTACAGGAAGATAAAAGCGGCCATAGATAGAGACGGCTTGAAACCGAAGGCCGTAATCAATACCCACGGGCACGGTGACCATATAGGCGCCAATGACGAGTTCGGCATACCCGTGTGGATACACCGTTTAGACTCGGACTTTTTGACAGACCCTTCCAAAAACCTGTCGGGCGCGCTTGGATTTTTTCTTAAAACAAAAACCGCTTCCAGATTATTAGAAGACGGAGACTCGCTCGATATAGGCGGATACCGGCTGGAGGTCATCCATACGCCAGGGCATACACCGGGTTCTATATGTTTGAAAGGGGAAAGAGTGATCTTTACGGGCGATACGCTTTTTTACGAAGGCATAGGCAGGACTGATTTCGCGTACGGTTCGGAACAGGATATAATGCGTTCCATAAAAAAAAGATTGCTTACACTGGATGATGACTATATTATTTATCCAGGCCATGGCCCGGGTTCGACCATCGGGCATGAAAAAATGAATAACCCGTTTGTCATATGAATGAATTGATAGAACAGTTTTTAATCTATATATCGGTGGAAAGGGGCATGGCGGACAATACGCGAGGTTCTTATAAAAGAGACCTCTATAAATTCAGCGATTTTTTAAAATCTAAGAAAATAGATTCCGCGGATAAGATTTCCAGGCAGGTAATAAACTCGTTCATGATGGCGGAAAAAGAAAGAGGGCTGGGTTCCAATTCTATTTCAAGGGAGCTTGCCTGCGTAAAGAGTTTCTTTAAGTTCCTTTTGAAGGAAAATATAATCAAGGATGATGCCGCCGCTATTATTGAATCCCCTAAATTATGGAAAAAACTCCCATACACACTGAACGAGAGTGAGGTCGAGACTCTGCTGGACGCTCCGAACATCCGGGACCCGATGGAAATGAGGGACAAGGCATGCCTTGAACTTATGTACGCGACCGGGATGAGGGTTTCGGAACTGGTAAACCTGAAAATGGACGATGTCAATATGGACGTGGGTTTTGTCAAGTGCTTCGGGAAAGGTTCTAAAGAAAGGATAGTGCCTTTTGGTAAAAAGGCTAAGGAAAGCATAAGGCGGTATCTGGAAAAATCCCGCCCAGGGTTTCTAAAAAACAGGGTCTCGAATTTTTTGTTCCTGAGAAAGGGCGGGGACCGGATGTCGCGCCAGACATTCTGGAAGATCATCAAAAAATATGTGAAAATGGCGAGAATTAAAAAAAAGGTCACGCCTCACAGCTTGAGGCATTCTTTCGCGACGCATATACTCGAAAGGGGCGCTGACCTGAGGATAGTGCAGGAGATGCTCGGGCATGCGGACATCTCCACCACACAGATCTATACACATGTGAGCAAGGACAGGCTGAAATCGATACACCAGAAATTCCATCCAAGACCGTAAAAATTAACCTCCGAGGTTGCCAATTCCGGCAACCTCGGAGGTTGTACAGGTTATATGCAAAAAATTTTAAAATCTTTATGCAGTTATCTGAAAATGGAAAAGGAGAGCGGTATTTCCGAATATCTTTTTTCCGCCAGGCCGGTTCCCGGCAAACCGAAAACCGGCTGCCTGGATACGGTCAAAACCGAGGCATCGAATTGCCATAGATGCGCGTTGGCAAGGACGCGGACAAACATCGTGTTCGGATCGGGCAATATAAACGCCAGGCTCATGTTTGTCGGAGAGGCGCCCGGCCGCGACGAAGATCTCCAGGGCATGCCTTTTGTGGGAGAAGCGGGCATGCTTCTGACAAAGATAATAGCGGCCATGGGCATCAAAAGAGAAGATGTCTATATATGTAATATCTTGAAATGCCGGCCTCCCCAGAACAGGAACCCCCAGCCGGAAGAGATCTCTATGTGCATAGATTATCTTTACGGCCAGATAGACGCGATAAAGCCCAAGATAATATGCGGGCTTGGGAAATTCGCGAGCCAGACACTTCTCGCCACAGAAACGCCTATCAGTAAACTGAGGGGCCGGTGGCATGAATACAGGGGTATAAAATTCATGCCCACCTATCACCCGGCGTATCTTTTGCGCAATCCCCAGGACAAGAAACTTGTATGGGAAGATATGAAAAAAATAATACATGAAATTCGCTGACATAGTCATAAATCGGCCCATAGAAGAAGCCTTTACTTATTCTATCCCGGAATATCTCGAAAAAGATATCTGTGTAGGGAGCGTAGTGGAGGTGTCTTTCGGGAGCAAAATGGCAGTCGGATATGTTGTCGGGCTTTCAAATGAGTGCGCCATAGAAAGGGTAAAGCCCATATCCGGTGTCATAGATAGCTCTTTATGTGTGGACGCGCGTATAATGGAACTCGCGAAATGGATCTCCAATTATTATTATTGCTCATGGGGGGAGGCTATATCCGCTGTTATCCCGAGCGTGGTCAAAAAGGCCTCTTCCGGGAAATCCCGCAATAAAGAGGAACATGGGGAGGAGGGCGGGGAATCAGAGTTTATAGACGGTTCCGACAAACATCTTACGCCTACGCCTGAACAGAAAGAGGCGCTTGGCTCGATAATAAATTCTATGGACGCCTCGATCCACAAGGTTTTTCTCCTGCACGGCGTGACAGGCAGCGGAAAGACGGAAGTGTACCTGCAGTCTATAGCGCATGCGCTGGATAAGGGGCTTTCCAGTATAGTGCTTGTCCCGGAAATTTCCCTGACCCCGCAGACCGTAGCGCGTTTCAGGATGAGATTCAAGGATAAAATAGCGGTACTTCACTCCAGGCTGCTCGGTTCCAAGCGTATTTCCGAGTGGCGCAGGATAAGTTCGGGCGAAGCCAGGATAATCGTAGGCGCGCGTTCAGCCGTATTCGCGCCGGTTAAAAACCTGGGCCTTATAGTGGTGGATGAAGAGCACGAGACATCTTATAAACAGGAGGACGTACCGAGATATAACGCGAGAGATACTGCTATAAAGAGAGCGGAACTTTCCAATGCCGTTGTTATTCTCGGGAGCGCCACACCCTCGCTCGAGTCGTTTTATGCCGCCAAGAACGGGAAATACAGCCTCATCGAACTCCCTGAAAGGATAGATTCAAGGCTTTTACCCGAAGTTGACATAGTGGATATGCGGGAGGAAATGACCAGGGCCAAAAAGATACCTATATTTTCCCAGAAACTCAAAGAGTGGATAGAGAAAGATATAGCTGAAAAAAAACAGGTGATACTTTTTTTGAACAGGCGCGGGTTTTCGACATTCGTAACATGCAAGAAGTGCGGCTATGTTATCAGGTGCAAGCGGTGCAGCGTAAGCCTGACGTATCATTTTGACAAGAAAAAACTCGCGTGCCATCATTGCGGCTTTACCATGGACCCGCCCGAGATATGCCCTGAATGCAACGCCGGATATTTGAGATATTGGGGGCTTGGCACGGAAAAAGTAGAGAGTGAAGCTCACAGGCTTTTCCCTTCCGCAGAGATAGCGCGCTTAGATACAGACGCTACGCACAAACGGGGTTCTCACGATAAAGTCCTTTCAAAATTCAAGGATGCCCGCATAGACATACTTATAGGAACCCAGATGATAGCGAAAGGCCTGGATTTCCCGAAGGTCACGCTAGTAGGCGTTATATCCGCCGACACGGCATTAAACCTCCCGGATTTCAGGTCCAGCGAACGCACTTTTAACCTGCTGACACAGGTAGCGGGCAGGGCAGGCAGGAGCGACCTGGGCGGCAGGGTTATAATACAGAGCTACAATCCGCAGCATTATTCGATCCAGGCCGCCAAAACACATGACTACAATACATTTTACGATAAAGAGATATACCTGCGCAAAGAATTATACCTCCCGCCATTTTGCCATATGGTTAATCTGACGGTCAGGGGAAGAAAAGAAGAGAGGGTTTTCAGGGCTTGTGATAATTTGAAAAACGATATTGAAAAGGCGGACAAGGCCAAAAATATCAATATCCTCGGGCCCGCGCCTTCCCCGATATCGAAGATGAAAGGTTTTTACAGGTGGAATATCTTCCTTAGGGCGCAGGCGGTAAAAGATATCACGTGTATTTTGAAAAAGACGCTGGGTAAGAATAAAATCTCAGGTATTATAGTGACAGTGGACGTGGACCCGTCTTAAAGAAATTCCCAATTCCCGCTCATATTGCTTCTTTCGTCCATTATTATGGTTTGGCCGCTATGGGTCCCTCCCAATCTTGTGGCGGTAACCGTGAAGTTGTTGGAGGTGGGGGTGGTTATGACGAACGACCAGTATTTCTGGGTCAGGTTTATATCGAGATCCGGTAAGTCGGTGGTGTAATATTCCCTTTCCGCGTAGTAAATTTTTTCGCCCGTCTGTATGTGTCCAAGGCCTGCCCTCGCTTCCCCGCCTTTTGCCTTTTCGATCGAAGCGGCAAATTGCGGCAGACCTATAGAAGCCAGTATCCCTATGATTATCACTACTATAAGGACTTCTACCAGTGTAAAACCTTTATGTCCCATATTTTTAACTTCCGAATTCATGCTTGATAGTGCCGAGGGCATCTAGATTTTTAAGTGATTTCAGGACTTCGGTGTCGTGAGGGTTTATTTTGAGCGCCGATTCATAGGCTGTTTTGGCGTTGCGGTAATCTTCTTTTCTTTCGTACAGTTTTCCGAGTTTTTTAAAGGTGGTTATATCTTTCGGATTCGCCAGTTTCGCCTCTTCCAGGTTGTTTATCGCGTGAGCGGCCATACCTTTTTCATAAAATATATCGGAAATGGTCTTTAATGCCTCGGCGTCACGGGGATTGGCGGCTATTATTTTTTCGAGTATCTCGAGGCAGCCGGGTATATCGCCTTTTTTCCGTAAGTTTTTCGCCTGCATGGAAAGGAAAATTTTATTCAGCGGGCTCGCGAGGGAAGGCCTGGAGCCTTCTGTTTTTTTCTGGAGCGAAAGATGGAGATAATGCCTGGCTTCCAAATGGTCATACTGGAGCGACACTATCTGGGAGAATATCTCGACGGCGTAATCGTAATTTTGCTTTTCAAACGCCAGTAGGCCTTTATTGTAGAATTCCCTTAAATCCTGCTCATTCATATTATTAATCAAGTTTACAATAATCTTATATGATTGTCAAGACAGAATGGATATGTTAAAATATTATCATGGCAAAGTTAGAGATAAAGATATATCCGGATCCGGTCTTGAAGAAAAAAGCCGCTGATGTGGAGCGGGTAGGCGATTATGAGCGCAAAATCGCTTATGATATGATAGAGACGATGCGTTACGCCAACGGCGTGGGCCTGGCAGCGCCTCAGGTAGGGATAAGCAAGCGCATGATAGTGGTGGAGGATACGGAATCGGATAACAGGGCCGCGCTGGTATTCATTAACCCTAAAATAACGAAGAAAAAAGGAAAGACGAAGTTCTGTGAAGGATGTTTGAGCCTGCCCTCGGTTTCCAGCGATGTAACAAGGCCTGAATTCATTACCGTGGAGGCGCTTAATCTCGACGGCAACGTATTGAAACTGGACGCTGGCGGCCTTCTCGCGAGGATAATACAGCACGAGACGGATCACCTGGATGGGATAGTGTTCATAGACAGGATAGGGTTTTTGAAGCGCAAGAAGATCATCGAACAGCTCGGCGCCAAGGTATGCATGAAGTTTTAATCAATGTTACATTATGACAGTGTCAGAATGTAACATTAGGCAAGCGGGGTATAGTGAAGATAATATTTTTTGGAAGTTCGGATTTCGCAGTACCTGTCCTGGAAAAGCTTGCAAGGGAAGAAAACGTCGTCCTCGCGGTCACACAGCCTGACCGGAAAAAAGGCAGGTCGCTCAAGACAGCGCCTACCGCGGTAAAATCAAAAGCCAAAGAGCTCGGAATTAAGGTATTTCAGCCTCCCTTGATAAACTCCGGGGAATCTATAAGATCCCTTAAAAGTTTTAACGCGGACCTGTTTATCGTGGTAAGTTTCGGGCAGATATTATCGAAGCAGGTATTGAGCCTGCCGAAACTATTCTGCCTTAATATCCACGCGTCGCTTTTACCCGGATACAGGGGGGCCGCCCCCATAAACCGCGCGATCGCGGCAGGAGAAAAAGAAACAGGCGTGACTATAATGCGCATGAATGAGAAGATGGACGAAGGGGATATTATCCTTAAAGAAGCTATAGCCATAGATGATAACGATGACGCTGTTTCGCTTTCGAAAAAACTTTCCGGAAGAGGAGCGGTGCTTGCTCTTAAAGCCGTAAAATTAATAAAAGATAATAAGGCCGAATTTATAGCGCAGGACAATAGCCGCGCGACTTACGCGCCTAAATTAAAAAAAGAAGAAGGGTTAATCGATTGGAACTCCGGGGCGGAAGAAATTTCCAACAAAATAAGGGCGTTTACCCCATGGCCCGGGTGTTATACACATTTAAATAAAAAGATATTAAAGATATGGAAAGCATCGCCTCTCGCAGATCCAGGCCAGGGCAGCTTGAAGCCGGGCGATATGTTAAAAGCCGGTAAAAACGGAATATTGATCAAGACGGGAAATGGCGTTTTAAAAATAGAAGAACTGCAATTGGAAGGTTCCCGCAGGATGACCGCGGAAGAGTTTCTCGCGGGCCACAAACAGTATTTTTTTTCTTGCGCGGATAATTTTTAATGATATAATACTCTCCTATGCCGGAACTAAGAAGAGATCCAGTTATCGGAAGATGGGTTATAATATCCACTGAAAGGGCCAAGAGGCCCAGCGATTTCAATATCAAGCATGTGGACGAGCCTGAGGCGGAGTGCCCCTTCTGCGAAGGCCACGAAAAGATGACTCCCACCGAGATATTCGCGATAAGAGAGCCGGGAACAAAAAAAGATTCCCCCGGATGGAATGTCAGGGTCGTGCCCAGCACCAACCCTAAGTTCAAGATAGAGGGCAATGTGGACAGGCGCGGCGCGGGCATGTACGATGTCATGAATAATATAGGCGCCCACGAAGTGATATTGGAGTCGCCCAGGCACCTTACCGATATATATCAATTATCAGAAGCTGAAATACAGGACGTTATCAATACCTCTGTCTACCGTATAAGTGAACTCGAAAAAGACATCCGTTTCAAATACTGCCTTTTATTCAAAAACCACGGGTTAAAAGCGGGAGGCAGTAAAAAAACAAAACACCTTAGGTCACAGCTTATCGCTACCCCGGTTACCCCTACCAGGATCAAAGAGGAACTGCGCGGCTCCATGTTTTATTTCGAATATAAGGAAAGATGCGTTTTCTGCGATATCATACGCCAGGAAATAGAAACAGGGTCGCGTGTTATCATGGATACAAAGACCATAGTCGCGATCGCGCCTTTTGCCTCAAGGTTTCCTTTTGAGATATGGATAATGCCCAAGATCCATAGGACGGATTTCATGAATATACAGGCTGACGAAATACAGGACCTGGCAATTGTCCTGAAGACTATATTCGCCAAACTTTCGAAGTCGTTAAATGACCCGCCGTATAATTACATGCTGCATACGGCGCCTTTCAGGCGGGCAAAGAGGCTGGGTTATTGGCATACCATAGAAGAAGATTACCACTGGCACATAGAGGTCATGCCCAGGATCACCCAGGTGGCGGGTTTTGAGTGGGGTTCGGGATTTTATATAAATCCTACCCCGCCGGAAGAAGCTGCGAAGTATTTACGAGAGGTAACGTTATAATGTCACAGTTAAGGCGCGATCCGATAACCGGCAGATGGGTTGAAGTAGCTGTCACGAATCCAAAAATATACAGCGATTTTGATTTGAAACCCCAGATCAAAAAAGGCGGGACATGCCCTTTCTGCCCCGGAAACGAAAAGATGACCCCACCCGAGATAGAGGCTGTAAGAGACCATCATAAAACAAAGCCCGATACACCGGGCTGGACAGTGAGGGTGGTATCCAATAAATTCCCGGCGCTGAAGATAGAAGGGGAGCTGGACAGGCGCGGCATAGGTATGTTTGATATGATGAACGGCATCGGCGCGCATGAAGTCATAGTTGAAAATACGGACCATAATAAAGACCTGGCGGACCTTACGCCTGCTGAGATAAAAGATGTTATAATTAAATATGTATCCAGGAGCAAAGACCTGGAAAATGACATGAGGTTCAGGTATATACTTCTTTTCAAAAATCACGGTGAGTCCGCGGGCGCATCCCTGGAACATTCGCATACCCAGCTTGTGGCGCTTCCTATCGTACCCAAAAGAGTCAAGGAAGAACTTACAGGCGCCCAGCATTATTTTAAATACAGGGAGAGATGCGTTTTTTGCGACATGATAGCGCAGGAACAGCAGGAAAAAGACAGGATAGTGTTTGAAAACAAGAACTTCCTGGTATTCTGCCCCTTTGTCTCCCGGTTTCCGTTCGAGATGTGGATGCTGCCGAAGACGCACAGCCCGGAATTTAAGTCCATAGATGAATTTGCCATCCAGGATATGGCGGCCGCGTTAAAAGATGTACTTATGAAACTGAAAGTGAGGCTTAACGACCCCGCGTATAATTTTATAATCCACACCGCGCCTATAAGGGACGGTTTTTACGAAGAGTACCACTGGCATCTGGAGATAATGCCCAAGCTGACGAATGTCGCGGGCTTTGAATGGGGCTCGGGCCTCTACATAAATCCCACCTCGCCGGAATTAAACGCCCAGTATCTAAGGGAAACTAAAATATAACCAACGAAGGAGGAAAATGAAATGGCAGTAAAGGTTGGCATCAATGGCTTTGGAAGGATAGGAAGAAATGTTTTCAGGGCGGCGATCGAGAACCGCAATATAGATTTTGTGGCTATAAATGATTTACCTACGCCTCCGGCTACGCTGGCGCATCTTTTGAAATACGATTCCACGCTGGGGGAATTAAAGGTGAACATAGAGGCGAAGGATAATGCCCTTGTCGTGAACGGAAAAGAAATAAAGATAATGACTTTCAAGGATCCCGCGGAGATCCCGTGGGCGAGCCTGGGGGTGCAGGTAGTGGTGGAATCCACAGGCGCTTTTACGGAAAAGGAAAAGGCGGTGAAACATATCCAGGCAGGCGCGAAAAAAGTTATCATTACCGCTCCCGCCAAGAACGAGGACCTGACGGTCGTAATGGGCGTCAACGAAAGGATGTACGATCCTTCGAAGCACAGCGTCATATCCAACGCGAGCTGTACGACTAACTGTCTGGCGCCGGTCGCTAAGGTATTGATGGAAAAATTCGGAATAAAAAGAGGCCTGATGACCACCATACATTCTTATACCAATGACCAGCGCATCCTAGACCTCGTGCATAAAGACCTGAGAAGGGCGAGGGCAGCCGCATTGTCGATGATCCCCACGACTACGGGCGCCGCCAAAGCGCTCAGCCTTGTCATTCCCGAGCTGAAAGGTAAGCTTGACGGCCTTTCGATAAGGGTGCCTACGCCGAACGTATCGCTGGTTGACCTCGTGGTGGAGGTTGAAAAAGACACCACCAAGGAAGAGGTCAATATGGCTTTCAAGGAGGCGTCCGAGGGAAAACTTAACGGCATCATGGAATATAGCGATAAGCCTCTTGTATCAAAAGATTTCAACGGCAACCCGCGTTCTTCCATTGTCGATTCCGCCCTTACCTACGTGGTGGATAAGCGCCTGGTAAAGGTGCTGGCATGGTATGACAATGAATGGGGTTATTCGAGCAGGGTCGTGGACCTTATAGAATACGTGGTAAGCAAAGGCCTATAAACAAAACCAGGACCGCCTCGCCAGGCTTTGTTTTGCCAGGCGGGCGGTTTTTGTTTTTTATGGAAGATATCGAAGCAAGAGAATTTTCGAAGAAGATACTCTCTATCCAGGAAGAGGAAAGGCACAGGATATCGAGGGATCTTCACGATGAGATAGGCCAGTTCTCGGTTTCCCTGGGCTCGGCATTGAACATAATCGAAAAAGAAATAGAAAGGCGTGATTTCGATAAAGCCCTCCGTGTAATAAAAGACGCAAAAACTATATTAGCCGGCACAGCGAATAAGATCAGAACGCTCTTTATCGACCTCAGGCCCGCGGAATTGGGCATGCTCGGCCTTCCGTCAGTCCTGAGGGAACTTTTCTCTCATTATACAAAATCATACCCATTAAATATAAAATTCAGGGAAAACATAGGCGACGTCCATATAAAAGAAGAGCTGGCGATAACCCTTTACAGGGTTGTCCAGGAGGCGTTCAATAATATCGTAAAGCATGCCAGGGCGAGAAATGTAAAAATAGACCTGCTGCTAAAGGGAGGCGAAATAAGCTTTATGATACTGGATGACGGCGTAGGTTTTGACTCGGCCGCGTTTTTCAAAGAGGCCAATGTGCATAAATTCGGCTTGCGCGGCATGAGGGAGCGGGTAGACATCCTGAACGGGAGGTTTTTCCTGCAGTCCAAACCCGGGGTCGGGACAAAGATAAACGTCATATTCCCTATAATAGGAAAGGATTGATCATGCCCATCGAGGTGGTTTTAGCGGATGACCACGCTATAGTAAGGCAGGGCCTTGGCGCCGTGATCTCACAGGAGCATGATATAAAGGTAATAGCCGAGGCGTCGAACGGCAAAGAAGTGGTTGATATTGCCAGGAATAGTTCCGCGGATATTTTCATAATAGATATCACCATGCCTGTATTGAACGGCCTTGAGGCGTCCAGCCAGATAATGCAGATCAGCCCAGAGAATAAAGTCATCATATTAAGCATGCATGACAACAGGGCGTTCATAGAAAGGGCGCTGGGCCTCGGGATCAAGGGGTATGTGCTTAAGGATTCCGCGGCAGACGAGATCATCCAGGCAATACGGGCTGTCTATAAAAACGAATATTTCCTGAGCCCCAGGATATCCAACTTTGTGATACAGGATTACATAGATTCAAGGGGTAAAAAGATAGGGGAGAAGAAGATAATGTCCCTTACCGAGAGGGAAAGAGAGATCATACAGCTTATAGCCGAAGGCTATACTAACAAAGAAGTCGCCACTCACCTCAAGATATCTTTAAAGACCGCGCTTGCCCACAGGAACAATATAATGCAGAAATTAGGAACGCACCGCCAGGCAGACCTCATCAGGTACGCACTCAAAGAGGGTATAACCACTATATAGTGTATAAGAAAAAAAGCCCGGGTAAATAGGTAGTTGTACCTATTTACAAAAACAGGCTTTTGCAGTATACTCGTGGCCTATGAAAGGGAGGTGTAGCATGGCTGTGAAAAAAGCAGTAGCAAAGAAAGTGACTTTCAAGATAAACGCGCCGAATGCCAAGGATGTCCGCCTGGCAGGTGATTTTAATTCATGGGACGCGTCAAGCACTACTCTTAAAAAATCCAAAGAAGGGTTGTGGAAAAGAGACCTTAATCTGCGGTCAGGGCGTTATGAGTATAAATACCTGGTCGACGGCGAGTGGCAGAGAGATCCCCTGAACAATCTTTTTGTGGTAAACAATTTCGGCACGGAGAATTCAGTCATCGAGTTATAAGGCGACAAAAGTGACAGTGTCAAAAATGTCGCTTTAGGCAGGCGGGGGAGTATGAGGATAGCGTTATTTTCGTGGGAATCCATGCATTCTATATGTGTAGGCGGGGTAGGCGTGCACGTTACAGAGCTCGCGTGCGCGCTTGAGCGTAAAGGCAACGAGGTGCATGTTTTTACGCGTATGGGCGGCCATAACCAGCCGTGGTATGAGCGCATTCACGGCGTGCATTACCACAGGTGCCCTTTTGACGATAACCCGGATTTTGTGGAGGCAATTAATAATATGTGCCGCTCTTTTGTGGACACGTTTTTCAGGACAGAGAGCGTGACAGGGCCTTTTGACGTGATCCATAGCCATGACTGGCTTACATCCAACGCCATGGTGTGGATAAAAATGGTCAGGCCTTCAAAAGCCGTGCTTACCATACATTCTACCGAATATGGCAGATGCGGGAATAATTTCCATGGCGGGAATTCAGCCAGGATCAGGGATCACGAAAGGCACGGCACGTACTGCGCCGACCATGTCATAGCGGTGTCAAGCGCGCTGAAGAGAGAAATACAGTGGATGTATAATTCGCCTGACTGGAAAGTGGATGTGGTATATAATGGTGTCAATTACAGGAACTTCGACGGGTGGATAGACCCGGCTGCTGTAAGGCGTTATTACGGTATAGGGCCGATGGACCCGATGGTGCTTTTTGTGGGAAGGATGGTGTACCAGAAAGGCCCGGATCTCCTGATAGAGGCCATACCGCATGTGCTTAAGTATTACAATAACGCGAAATTCGTTTTTGTGGGCGACGGCGAGATGCGCTGGGGCGTGGAGGACAGGGCAAAACATATAGGCGTACATCACGCCACGAGATTTATAGGTTTTAACAACGGCTGGAAGCTTTCGGATCTTTATAAAGCGTCCGATGTAGTATGCATGCCTTCAAGGAACGAGCCTTTCGGCATAGTGCTGCTGGAAGCCTGGAGTGCGGGTAAGCCTGTGGTGGCTACCTCGAACGGAGGGCCGGGCGAATTGATATGGCATGATATAACAGGTTTGAAGATTTACGCTAATCCGGAGTCGATAGCGTGGGGCATAGGCACGCTATTCTCGGATTTTGACCATGCCAGATGGATGGGCGCCAATGGCCGCATAGCGGTCGAAACCGCTTTTTCATGGGACGTGGTAGCTGACCAGGTAATGGATGTTTATGGGCGCTAAAAAAACAAAGATAAAAAAAAGAGAACCTATAGAACGCGTTTACCGGAACGGCAGGGAAGCGATCGTCAGGGTCGTCAGGAAAAAGGCAAAGGCCAAGGCAGTCGTTTCTACCCCTGTTATTCCTCCTTGCGCGATACAGGAATATAAAAGAGGGCCTGCCAGAATAGCTTTAAACGAGTACGAACTTCCTTCATATGATACCGCTACGAAAATTACCCTCATAGCCAAAGACCCTTTCTGGCTCTACGCTTACTGGGATATCGCTGAGAGCTCGATAGAAGACGTAAAAAGGCAATTGGGCGGGAACCTGGACGGCACTAAATTTATCGTGCGCATGTACGATGTGACATATAAAAATTTTAACGGGTTCAACGCCAATCACTGGTTTGACATAGAGATGGGCCGTCATTCCAGTAACTGGTATATAAGCCTCTGGAACGATAACGCGTCGTATTGCGGTGAAATAGGCATACTGCATAATTCCGGAAGATTTTTTCCTATGGCAAGGTCTAATTTCGTGCACACCCCGCGCGCGAACTCGTCGAACAGGTTTGAGGAAATATGGATGGACCTCAGCCATGAAGAGCCGCCTCAAGCGCCGCAGGGCCCTGACGCCAAGGCCGGCGGAGCCAGGGCCGGTACAGGAGGGAGCGTCCAGTATGATACCGCGGGCAGGGTAAATTACGCCAGCGTGTCCAGGAAAAAGAAGATATACCTTAATATAGCGGACCTGAAGAATTATTACGGCAGGCTTTCGCCTTTATTGAGGGAGATAATGTTCTCGCGCGTCTCGAGGAAAAGGCTTTACAGGTACCTTTATTCCGCGATGTCAAAGGCGGAATGGCATGATATCCTTTATTTCAGGAGGTTGCACGGCGCGAAATTCGGCAGGAGGACAATGCTCGGCGCGTCTGAATTCATGTCCGCGGGAGCGAGCGAAAACCTGGGCCAGGGCGCCAGCGAATTCGTCCAGCCAGGCAAAAAACGCAAATTCTTTTTCGAGATAGGCGCGGAGCTCATAGTTTACGGCCGCACAGAGCCGGATGCCGAGGTAAGGCTGGGAGATAAAAAGGTGGAGCTTAAAAGCGACGGGACTTTCAGCATGAGGTTCTCGCTGCCGGACGGGAAAATAGGCCTGCCTTTCATCGCGGCATCGAACGATAAAATAGAAACAAGAAAAATTTCCACAACCGTAAATAGAAAAACAGAATAATCATATGCATAAAGGTTATCTTTGCTTAGTCCTGCACGCGCATCTTCCGTTTGTCAGGCATCCCGAGGAGGAGCAATTCCTTGAGGAGAACTGGCTCTACGAAGCCATCACGGAAACCTATATACCTCTTATACAGATTTTTGAGAAATTAGTTGAAGACCACGTGGATTTCCGTGTGACAATGTCGTTGACGCCTACGCTTGCCTCAATGCTCCAGGATAAGCTCCTCCAGGACAGGTATATAAGGCATATAAATAAGTTGATAGAACTTGCCGATAAAGAAGTCCAGCGCACAGGCTATGACCCCAAGTTCCACGGCCTTGCGCTTATGTATTACAGGAAATTCATTGAAGCAAAAGAGGTATTCGCGGATAAGTACAAAAAAGACCTGGTATCCGCGTTCAAGAAATTCCAGGACCTTGGGCATGTCGAGATACTGGCTTCATGCGCGACCCATGGCTTCCTGCCTATCCTTGGCATTAATCCTTCGGACGCCGAGGCGCAGGTAAGGGTAGGGGTGGACCATTACAGGAAAACGTTCGGACGCGATCCCGTTGGGTTCTGGCTCCCTGAGTGCGGATATTATCCCGGCGTGGATAATTTTTTGGCTGAAGCGGGCATCAAATACTTCTTCGTTGATTCGCATGGTATTATAAACGCCGACCCCGCGCCGAAATACAGCGTATACGCGCCTTTATACTGCCCTTCGGGCGTTGCCGCGTTCGGCAGGGACTGGGAGTCTTCCAAGCAGGTCTGGAGTTCGAAAGAAGGCTATCCCGGAGATACGGATTACAGAGAATATTACAGGGACATCGGATATGAATTGGAATATGATTATATAAAACCTTATATACACCCGATCGGTTTCAGGATAAACACGGGGCTTAAATACTGGAGGATAACGGGCAATACCGACCATAAAGAACCTTATGTGCCTGAGTGGGCAAAGGAAAAGGCCGCCCAGCATGCCGGGAACTTTATGTTCAACCGGGAAAAACAGATCGAGCATATTGCTTATCACATGGACAGGAAGCCCATGATAATCTCTCCTTATGATGCTGAACTTTTCGGGCACTGGTGGTTTGAGGGCCCGATGTGGATAGATTTCCTGATACGAAAGATCGCTTATGACCAAAAAACAGTGAAACTTGCCACACCTTCGGATTATTTGAGGGAGTATCCCGTAAACCAGATGGCTGTACCGTCGCCGTCCACATGGGGATACAAAGGTTATAACGAGGTCTGGCTCGAAGGGAGCAATGACTGGATATACAGGCATTTGCACGCTGCGGGCGATAGGATGAAGGAGCTGGCTGAAAAGTTTTCCAACTGCGCGGAAAAAGGCAAAAACGACCTGGCGAGGCGGGCGCTGAACCAGGCGGCGAGGGAACTGCTTCTCGCGCAAGCGAGCGACTGGCCTTTTATAATGAAGACAGGTACAATGGTGGAATACGCGCAGAAAAGAGTAAAGCTTCATATAAACAGGTTTACCCGTATTTACAGGGATATGATGAACGGTCTTGTGGACAAGGAATGGCTCATGGATGTGGAATCCAAGGATAATATATTTTCCGATATGGACTGCGCTAAGTATTATAGTTCTCGACTCCCCGCCCAGGGCGGGTCGCTCGAACAATATTCTTCGAGCAAGGCCGAAGGCCGCGTCGAGAAGTAAATGGGGTTGAAAATGAAAGATATCATAGGCAATATGCCAAATATCTGCGGCAACGAAAAAGAAATCGAAAAAGCCGTTAAAACGCGGAAGGATGTTTTTTATCCCGAGTCCAATATTTTGTTCGACAAGGTAAGGTCTTCTTTCGGGGTGGCGCTTCATATGCATCAGCCTACGATCCCAGCGGGCGGGGATGACATGAGAACGGCAAAACTCGTCTCAAACCTGCAATACATGATGGAACACCAGGATATAGGCGATAATCACAACGCGTCCGCGTTCCTAAACTGCTATTCCAGGATATCTGATTTTATAAGGGAGCTTTCGAATGAAGGCAAAAACCCGAGGATCATGCTGGATTATTCCGGGAATCTTCTCTGGGGCCTCAAGGATATGGGTGAGGAAAAGGTCCTGGATAACCTCAAGCTCATTACCTGCGATAAAAAATATTACGGCTATGTGGAGTGGCTCGGGACAATGTGGTCGCATTCAGTGGTTACTTCCACGCCTGTCCCGGACATCAGGCTTCATATAAAGGCGTGGCAGGAGAATTTCGCCGCTATATTCGGGGTAAAGGCGATCGAGAGGGTCAAAGGGTTTTCAGCTCCGGAGATGCACCTTCCCATACACCCGGATGTGTGTTTCGAATATATAAAAGCCTTGAAAGAATGCGGGTACAGGTGGCTCTTAGTGCAGGAACATACCATAGAGAACCTGGATGGCAGCCCCATAAGGCGGCCTCATTTTCCGCATAAATTGATCGCTAAAAATTCCTTAGGCGAGAAAATAGAGATGACAGTGCTTATAAAAACCCAGGGTTCAGACAATAAACTTATAGGACAGATGCAGCCGTGTTACGAAGCCAGGGGCTTGAACCGCGAGAAATACTGCGGCATGGATATACCGCCTTTTGTGGCGCAGATAGGGGACGGCGAGAACGGCGGGGTCATGATGAATGAGTTCCCTAGCGCGTATAAAATAGCTTTCCAGGATATAGGGCGCGAGGGCGCGGTCAGCATGAACGGCACCGAGTACCTGGAATTCATAAAACACGCAGGCATGGACGAGGGATCGTTTATGCCTGTCCAGCCTTTTTCCCAGCACAGGATATGGGAGTTTCTGAAAGAGTACTCCCATGACGCGGCGGACAGGGCGATCGAAAAGGTAAAACAGAAATATCAGGGTTTCAGCCTGGAAAAGGCGTCGTGGACGAATGATAAGGACTGGGTAAAAGGATACGACCACGTAATGGACCCAATTATAGAATTGAGCGTCGCGTTCCACAAAAAATTTGATAAAGAAATTGGTAGGGAACAGGCATGCCTGTTCCCTACATATAGGAAAGCGCTTGTCTATCTCCTGTTATCCCAGACAAGCTGTTTCCGTTATTGGGGAACAGGCATATGGACTGATTACGCGAAAGAGATCTGCCGCAGGGGCATGGAAATCATAAATAAATAACAAGGGGGAAAAATGATAAAGAAGCTGAAAAAGGTATTGTCGCTGAACGATAATGAAAAGCGCGTCAGCCGCGAGAAATTCATGCAGTTAGTCCAGGAAAAGGCATATGAGCTTTACGAGAAGAGAGGAAGCAGCCAGGGTAATGATCTGGAAGACTGGCTTGACGCCGAAAGACTGGTAAAGGAAGAGCTCGGGATAAAATGATCTACTGGGCGCCGCTCCTCCATTTCTATCAGCCTCCTACGCAGTCCCATAGCGTACTCGCGAAGATCTGCAAAGAATCTTACAGGCCGCTTGTAAAGGTATTTAAGGACATACCCGAATCCAGGGTCACTATAAATATGTGCGGCGTGCTTACCGAGATGCTGGCAGACCATGGTTACAGTGATGTTGTGGCAGGGCTTTCGGAACTTGGCGCTAGGGGCCAGGTGGAATTTACCGGTTCCGCGAAATACCATGCCATATTACCGCTTATATCCAAAGAAGAAGCCGGGAGGCAGATCGAGCTGAACAGGGACACGAACCAGCGCCTTTTTAAAGACAGCTATAAGCCCGATGGTTTTTTTCTGCCGGAGATGTGCTATTCGGACGCGGCAGCTTCGGTAGTGAAAGGCATGCGCCATGAATGGCTCATAGTGAGCGGTATAGCCTCTCAGGGCAAATGGCCCATGGATTATATATCGTCATTCAGGGCCGGACAGGGCGTCATAAAGGTATTTTTCAGGGACGATATAATCAGCAACATGATCAGTTTTAAAAATATCGACGCCGCCGGTTTTGTTTCCAGAATAAAAGAACTCGCGGGCGACAGGGAAGACGCTTATATAGTGACCGCCATGGACGCGGAGACATTCGGCCATCACATACCCGGATGGGAGAGCGCGTTCCTGGCGAACGCGTACAAGATCATAAAAGATTCCGATGACGTGAAGGCGGTGAATATCACGGAGCTGTTGAAGATATTCCCCATCGTGAAAACAAAACCTCCCAGGCCTTCTTCATGGAGCACTACTAACGAAGAGATAATGGCGGGTAACTACTACCCGCTCTGGAATACCCCTCATAACACAATACATAGACTGCAATGGGAACATATGAATATATGCCTCGAGATGCTGGAATATGCCGGGGATAAAAAGGACAGCGAGAAGAGCGGCACTTTTTTTGACATTGCTCGCGAAACAATGGATATGGCTTTGCACAGCTGCCAGTTCTGGTGGGCGAATAAAGGCAGGATGTGGAGCGAGAACATGATCAATAAAGGCCTTATATTACAGGAAGAAACAATAATGAACGCGTATCTCGCGGTGGCGAATTCCGGCTGCAAAAATTCCGAAAAAAAGAAATACTACAGGAATGTGTTAGCGGCAAGGTCCATAGCATCGAGGATAAGAGACGAAATATTAGCTTAACTACAAAGAAAGGATTATTATGAATATCTTATTTATTTCTCCCGAGGTTTTTCCGTTCGCCAAGACAGGCGGGTTGGCGGATGTGGTGGGCGCTTTGCCCGAGGCTGTAGCGAAAAAAGGCCATAAGGCATCCACGATATTGCCTTATTACCAGCTGGTAAAGAAAAACGGTTTCAAGCCCGCTGTATTCAAAAAGAACATCCCCCTCAGCATAAACAACAGGGAAGAGTCTTTCAACCTCCTGTTATTGAAACAGAACGGCGTGGACGTGTATTTCATAGAAAAGAACGAATATTATGACAGGGAATTCCTGTATGGCACTCCCCAGGGCGATTACCAGGATAACGCGTTCAGGTTCGCGTTTTACGCGAAGGCAATACTCGCGTCCATCAAGCACATAGGAAAACAGGACGTGTATCATTGCAATGACTGGCAGTCAGGCCTGGTGCCGTTGTACATAAAGACACATCATAAAGACGACCCTATGTTCGATAAGGCGAAGATATTATTTACGGTGCATAACATGGCTTACCAGGGTCTTTTTCCGAAAGACGTGGTTCCGTATCTTGATATATCCTGGGAGCTATTCACGCAGGAAGGCGTGGAATTCTGGGATAAGCTGAGTTTTATGAAGGCGGGCATGGTATTCTCGGACGCGATAAGCACCGTAAGCAAAGGTTATGCCAAGGAAATACTTACCCCGGAATTCGGGTGCGGGCTGGATGGATTACTAAAAAGCAGGGAAAAAGACCTTTACGGCATAGTGAACGGTGTGGATTATTCTGTCTGGAGCCCGGCCACGGATAAATTCATAGCCAAAAAATATGACGAGAAAGACCTCAGCGGGAAGGTTGAGTGCAAAAAAGACCTGGCGGACGCGTTAGGGATAAAATATAACGCCAAGCGCCCGCTCCTCGCGATGATAACAAGGCTCGCGGAACAGAAAGGCATAGACCTGGTCGTGAATGTCATGAAGGATATTTTAAAAGACAGCGATTTCGTCATACTTGGTTTCGGGGATGAGAAATATAATAATATATTCCAGGATATGGCTAAAAAATATAAAGGCAAGGTAGGCGTCAGCATAAAGTTTGACAACGCCCTTTCCCACAAGATAGAAGCGGGAGCTGACATGTTCCTGATGCCTTCCAGATATGAACCATGCGGCCTGAACCAGATGTACAGCCTTAAGTACGCCACTGTGCCGGTAGTGAGAGCGGTCGGCGGCCTGGACGACACCATACAGAATTTTAATCCCGCCACGAAAAAAGGGAATGGTTTTAAATTCAAAGACGCCACAAATGAGGCGTTCCTGGGGGCCATCAAGGACGCTGTCAATGTTTTCAAGAACAAGAAACTCTGGGACGCTCTTCTTAAGAATTGCGTTGCCAGTGATTATTCCTGGCAATCGTCCGCGGAACAATACCTGAAATTATATAAAAATCTTTAGTAGGGGACGGTCGCGACCGTCCCCTGCAACGCAATATTATGAATAAGGTTTATTTCGGCATCTGCCTGCATTTTCACCAGCCCGTGGGAAATTTCGATAATATCATAGAAAGGGCCTATCAAAATTGCTATAAGCCCTTTCTTGACGTATTTGAAAAATATCCGGATATAAAAATGTCGATGCATTTTTCCGGATGCCTTCTGGATTATTTTGAAGATAAACACCCTGATTATTTGGAGAGAATTAAATTAATGGTGGATAGGGGGCAGGTGGAAATAATAGGCGGGGGTTATTACGAGCCTATATTTACCAGCATCCCTGAGAAAGACATGCTTGGCCAGATAAAGATGATGTCCGGCTATATCAGGAAAAGGTTCGGGCAAAAGGCGCAGGGCATGTGGACGCCTGAAAGAGTATGGGTGCCGGGGCTTGCCAGGGATTTTAATAAGGCAGGAATGAAATACACGATACTTGACGACGAGCACTTTGTAAAAGCGGGCTTGAACAAAGAAGAGTTATTCGGGCATTTCACTACGGGCGCAAAGGATAAAGAAATAGCTGTTTTTCCCTCAAATAAATCTCTCCGCTACATGATACCTTTTAAGATGCCGGGAGAAATTATTAATTATTTTAAGAATGTAGGGGCGAACGGCCATTCGCCCCTACTAACCTACGGCGACGACGCCGAGAAATTCGGAGAATGGCCTTTTACGCATGACTGGGTATATAAGCAGGAATGGCTTAAAAAATTCTTCGATGAATTATCCGGTAATAAAGATTGGGTCATTACCGTGAAGCTGTCGGATTACCTGAAATCAAACCCACCTATTAAAAAAATCAATATACCTGAGGCGTCTTACCAGGAGATGATGGAATGGTCTGGCGGCTCATGGATGAATTTCCTGAAGAAATATCCCGAGACAAACCAGATGGTAAGAAAGATGCATTATGTGAGTGGAAAAGTGAATTCTATCGAAGACGCTTCAGCTTTGCGGGAATTATACAAGGGCCAGTGCAATTGCTCCTATTGGCACGGCGTGTTCGGAGGGCTCTACTTGTATCACCTGAGAAAAGCCATTTATGAACATCTTATAAACGCCGAAAAGATAGCGGATAAGCTCCTCCATAAAGGTAAAAAATCCTGGACTGAAATAAAAGAAATAGATTTTTATGGAAATAATGAGAAAGCGTTTATCCTGGAAAACGAGGAAATTTCTCTGTGCGTAGACCCTGAGACAGGAGCCATAATAAGGGAATTAGACGTGAAAAAAGTATCTACGAACATAATTAACTCCATAGCCCGCCACGAGGAAGAATATCATAAAAAAATACTGGCAAAGATGGGTAAATCCACTGACGCCGGAGCAGTACGGACTATACATGAGGATGTGAAATCCATTGACCCGGCTATGAATTCAGAGTTTTGCTATGATAATTATATAAGAGGATGCCTCATCGACCATTTTATAGATGGCTCAAGTTCAATAGACGATTTTATGAATTGCAGATCCAGAGAACTCGGAGACTTTGTAAACGCCGGCTATAAAGCGAAGAAGGAAAAAGATAGAGTTATCTTTACAAGAAAGGGTAAGGTTAACGGTAAAGATATGTCTATAATAAAAGAAATAAGATTAAAAGGCAAAAAAGAGATAGAAGTATCGTATAGCCTAAAGAATTTAAGTAAAACCGAGATTAATGCTGTATTCGGAGTGGAATTCAACCTCACAATGCCTTATCTTAATTCAGATAAATATAATTATTTCTCCGGGGACGCGATAGTAAGCAATCTCAATGAAAAAGGTACCAGTGAGGGAGCTGATTCATTTTCGATAAAAGATTCTGCTAAAGAACTGGATATCAGCCTTTCTTTCTCCAAAAAGCCTGAAAATGTATGGTATTTCCCGGTCAAGACAGTTTCCCAGTCTGAAAGGGCATATGAGCTCAATTTCCAGGCATCCTGCGTATTGCCAAGATGGCAGCTTAAACTTAAAAGGGCAGAAGAACTGAAATTTAATATTGTTATGT
>JBAZEP010000003.1:0-77833 GCA_041653835.1 Candidatus Omnitrophota bacterium | reverse complement strand
CGATAGGGACAGTGACATGTGTCTTTATCCTGCGGAGTTCTATACTTTCTTTTTTTACCGCCTTCCTGATATTATCGGCTGCGCGGAGCGCGTCTTTTTTAGAGGTGTCCGGCAGGACTATCGAAAACTCCTCGCCGCCGTAACGGCAAGACAAGCCGCCGTCCACATGATCCAGGAGCACTCTCGAGATCAATTTCAATACCAGGTCGCCCGCCACATGGCCGTATTCGTCGTTATAATTCTTGAAATTATCTATATCCACCATAAGAAAAGAACAATGCGAATTATTGCGGTAACAATAAGTCAATTCCTGTTTAAGCCTGTCTATGAAATATCTCCTCAGGTACAAGCCCGTGAGGCCGTCCTTGACCGCGAGATCCAGGGTTTGTTTATAGAGCTCCGCGTTTTGAAGGCTTACCGCGCCTATGTCGGATATGATGTCTAAAAGCCTCAGGTCTTCCGATGTATAATGGTAAGGATGCAGGTTCTCAAGCCTCAGGATACCTATCACTTTATACCCTTCCATGAGCGGACAGGAAATAACCGAACGGAACTGCCTGTCGCGGCCGTTGAACCGGTCTTCGCTGAACCTGAAATCCTTTTTTATATCATCCACCAGGAGGCACTGCCCTTCTTTAAATACCCATTCATCGAGCATATCGCCTTTTTTTGTCTTTATCCTGTCGGGATGCGCCCTGTTCGCGGAAAGAACGAGATTCAATTCCTGTTTGGTAGTGTCCACGAGGAATAAAAGCCCTGAATCGGATTTGCCCACGATATTGAAGGCATTGTCCATTATATTTTTAGCTACGTCTTCGAGGGTCAGCGTGGAATTCAGAACAGACACGACATCTTTCAGGGCATTATATCTCGACCCTTTCTTCTCCAGGGATACGGCCTCTCTTTTGTGTTTGTTATGCTCGTCCCAGAGGACATTGATATTCTCCGCTATCTCCTCGATCCTCGTCTTCATGATCAGGGAATGATAGTTATGCTTCTTTATCTCGTTATCCGTTATCAGGAACGTTATGAAAAATACCGGGATATTAAGGACGTATAAAAAATTCGAATTGACGGATATGAGGATGACGAGGAAGATGCTGGCGCCCAGGAAAAAAAGCGTCCTCTTGTAGCCAAGCTCGTGCAGGGCGAATACTATGACGAGGTTATATAAAAAAATATTAGGGAGTTTCGGAAGGGCGGTGCGGAAAGCGAGATAAGAAATTATTACAAAGCTGATACTGCATAATAATATTACTATTAAAGTATTTTTATCTTCTGAATTCATGAGTAACCATTGTAATAATACTTAGATAATGGTTTCCTCGGTATCCTTATGGAAAAAGTGGGCCTTCGACATGTCAAAGACAAGGTCCATGTCCTGGTGGACTTCAGGCCTGTCATGGCCGCTTACCCTCGCTATGAGCGAGCTTTTGCCGACCGTGATATACAAAAAGGCCTCCGCGCCCATTGGCTCCACTATTTCCACAACGGCCTTTACCGTATTGTCGGCTGACGCCTGGGAGGTAAAAAGTTTGTCATATATGTCTTCCGGCCTTATACCGAAGAATATCTCTTTGCCTTCGTACGCGGCCAGTTTTTTATACATATCCTCTACTATCTTGACGGTAAAACCGTCTTCCGTAAAGAAAAGTTTGGATTCTTTCTTGATTATCCTGCCCTTTATGAAATTCATGGGAGGCGAACCCATGAAACCCGCCACGAATTTATTGACCGGCTTATCGTACAGCATGAGCGGATCCGCCACCTGTTGTATAATGCCGTCCTTCATTACGACTATACGGTTACCCATGGTCATGGCCTCTGTCTGGTCGTGGGTAACGTATATCATGGTGGATTGCAGTCTGATGTGCAGTTTGTTCAATTCGGTCCTCATCTGGACGCGCATCTTGGCGTCCAGGTTGCTCAAAGGTTCGTCAAATAAAAATACCATGGGCTTCCTGACTATTGCCCTGCCGACGGCCACGCGCTGGCGCTGTCCGCCCGAAAGTTCCCTGGGCCGCCTGTTCAAAAGCTTGGTAATGCCGAGTATCTCAGCCGCTTCTTTGACGCGCGCCTGTATCTCTGATTTAGGGTATTTGCGGAGGCGGAGGGCAAATGACATGTTTTCGTAAACAGTCATATGGGGATATAACGCGTAATTCTGGAAGACCATGGCGATATCCCTGTCCTTGGGAGGAACATCATTGACTATTTTATTGCCTATCCATATCTCGCCTTTGGTAATATCTTCGAGCCCGGCTATCATCCTTAACGTAGTGGATTTACCGCAGCCCGACGGGCCGACAAGCACCACGAATTCCTTGTTCTCCACGCCGAGGCTTACATCACGGACAGCTTCTATGTTGCCCGGATAAACCTTGTAAACATTTTTTAAACTTACCTGTGCCATAAGATATGTATTTTATACAATTTTCGCGATAATGTCAAATAATTCAACTTAAATAATCTATAAGCTGTGAAACAGTGCCCCTTAGATTTTTGCGGTGCACGACCATGTCTATAAGCCCATGCTCCAGTAGAAATTCCGAAGTCTGGAACCCTGAAGGAAGTTTCTGGCGTATAGTCTGCTCTATTACCCTCGGGCCGGTAAAACCTATAAGCGCCTTCGGCTCGGCTATTATAATATCCCCGAGCGTGGCAAAACTCGCGAGCACCCCCGCCATTGTGGGATTGGTAAGTATTGAGATATATAAGAAGCCCGCCTCGTTATGCCTTGCCAGCGCCGCGCTCGTCTTTGCCATCTGCATGAGAGATATCATTCCTTCGTACATCCTGGCGCCGCCGCCCGAACCCGATATTATCACAAGAGGTAATTTATTTTTAGTGGCATATTCCGTGATCCTGGTGATCTTCTCCCCCACCACCTGCCCCATCGTACCCATGATAAAACGCGAATCAGTAACAGCCAGCGCGAGCGGTTTTTTATCGATGAGCGCTTTTCCTATAACGCAGGCGTCTGTCATATTTGTGGCGGCGCGGTCTTCTTCCAATTTTACAGGATACGCCTTTGGCCCCTTGAAACCCAGAGGATCGCCTGACTTCATGTCTTTATCGAATTCCTCGAAACTAGCCTCGTCCGTGAACTGGCTTATGCGCTCGTACGCTCCGAGCGTAAAATGGAAATTGCATTTGGAGCAGACCTTAAAATTCTCATCAAGGGTCTTTTTGTATATTATCTCGCCGCAGTCCTCGCACTTTACCCATTGCCCGCCGGGCACGCCTTTGCGCTTCTGCGGGATATTGGTAGCTGTAGATTTTGGTTTACCGAATAGGGGCATAATTAAAACACATTAATTACAAGGCCCGTCAGGACTTTGGGATAAAAATATGTCGATTTCTGCGGCATACGCCTGCCAAGAAAAGCAACATCCCTTATCTCCGTGATCTTTACGGGGTTGACTAATATGGCGAAACTGAATTCGTGGTTATTTACTTTCCTAATAGCATAATCCAAATCTTTCGTAAAATCTATAAAAATCTTATCAAGCGGGTCTATAATAAGGTTTTTAGCGATAGTGACATCCAGCTCTTTTTTACCTTTGAATGAAAGCCCCATGAACTTTTTCCGCATGTAAATCACGAACCTGGCTTCGTCCTTACCTGCCTTGGCAAGGAAGGCCTTCAGCGCCTTCCTGGACCTGACGGGTTCTATAATAAAATTTTTCTTCAAGGAATCTTCCAGGCGGGAAAGCGCGCCCTTATCCAGCCCGCCTATCAGCCTGTGATACGGCAACACCACAAGCCCCTCTCCCAGGAGGTCGGTAAAATAGGTAAGTATATAACCGTACTTCGGGTCCTTTTTGAATTTACTGAAAGCCAGGCCTACCTCGTACCGGTGATGGCCGTCCGCGATGAAGAGCTTCTTGTTTTTCATGGCAGAACAGAGCGCGGCAGTTATTTTCCTGTCGGAAACCCGCCAGAACTTATTCCTGACGCCGTTCGTGTCTTTTATGTCCGCCAGGGGTTTAGATGACATCACTTTTTTGAGGATAGACGATATCGACCTGTCTTTATCCTCATATATGGCGAACACCGGGCCCAGGTTCGCCTCGGTGGCGCGGATAAGCTTGGCCCTGTCCTCTTTGGGGGCAGATAACGTATTTTCATGAGGATAGACGGAAGACTTTTTGGTGTCGAACTCTTCCAGTTTCAACAGCGCGATAAAGCCTATCCTTTTTTTGACCTTCCCGTCAACCTTGAATTCCTGCGTGTTTATATATACGCTGTCCTCTTTGTCGCGTTTAAGCACCTCTTTTTCCATCCAATCCCTGAGATATCCCGCGGCGCGCGTATATTTATTATTTTTATCGCTGTCACCGGAGAGGTCTTTACCGAGAAGCGGCCGGACTATATTATATCGGTTCATTTTATAGAGGCGTTCCAGTTCTTCCCTGGAAATAACGTCGTAAGGCGGCGCGGTTACTTTAGAAAGCTTTCTTATTTTTTCCGGGTTATAACGCGTGCCTTTGAAAGCGATAATATCTGCCATAGATGATAGCTCCTATTGTCCCGCCGATGAAGTCCGAGATCAGATCAAAACAATCACAGGCGCGTGATGATACGAAATACTGGTGAAATTCATCCGATGCCCCGTAAACAAGGGCCGCTATAACCGCCAATACCTTGAAATTCTCGCGTAATGCTTCCTTCTTGGAATTTCTGAAAGCCCGCGCCGCGAGGCCGCCGAAGACGGCGTATTCGAGCGCGTGCAAAAACTTGTCTATATAAGGTATAGAGATGTCCGGAAGGGGTTTCGGAATGCTTGAGATGTAGAATATAAGGCCGGCGTACAGGTATAAAGGCAGCCAGTACGCGAGAAATTTACGGCTCAATGCTTGCATCCTTCCTTGCACGTATGGCATGGACTGGATGCGCTGTCCTTTCTCGCCTTTTCCTTATAGGAGGAACTGCGGTAATCCGTGGCATAGAAGCCCGGCCCCTTGAATATGAACCCGCCGCCCGAACCTATCAGCCTTTTTACCTTACCTTTGCATTTTTTATCCGGACAGACAGTGAGAGGCTTATCCTTCATGCTCTGGAATTTTTCAAATATCTTTTTGCATTTCGCGCATTCGTATTCGTAGGTTGGCATCTTTTCTCCTTTAACTTCTCGACTCCGCTTCCATGATTTGCTTCCCTGACCGCTCGAAGAATATTGTTCGAGCGGTCAGGGAAGCATGAAAAGAAAGCGGAGTCGAGAACCTATTTCTTGAATATGTTTTTTACCTTATCCATAAAAGACGCGGATATAGGGTTAACACTTCCGTTACACGCTTTCTCAAACTCCCGCAAAAGCTTTTTTTGTTCCGGGTTTAAACGGCTTGGCGTTTCCACTACTACTTTTACAAGCTGGTCGCCTGTGCCATAACCGCGCAGATTCTTCACTCCCCTGCCGCTGAGCCGGAACACCCTGCCGGACTGCGTGCCTTCGGGTATCTTCATCATCACATTGCCTGTAAGCGTGGGTACCTCTACCTCGCCTCCGAGCGCGGCAAGCGTAAAACTGACAGGCACTTCGCATATTATATCATAACCGTGCCTCTGGAATACAGGATGTTCTTTTACATTTATATAAATATACAGGTCGCCGGAAGAACCGCCTCTCGGCCCGGAATCGCCTTCGCCCTGGACACGGAGACGGGAACCTGTATCAACGCCCGCGGGTATGCTTATTTCTATCTTCTGGACGCTCCTTACCCTGCCCGAGCCGTCGCATTTGGGGCATGGGCTTTTTATGATGCTTCCTTCACCCCTGCATTTAGGGCAGGACTGGGAAACATTTATAAAACCAGCCGAATACAGGACCTGCCCTCTGCCGTTACATGTCTGACAGGTAGTTTTCTTGGTGCCGGGTTTTGCGCCCGAACCCGCGCAGGCGTCGCATGTCTTATGCCTGGGTACATTGACGGTTTTTTTCGTCCCGAACGCGGCCTCTTCAAATGAAATTTCTATCTCATACTCGAGGTCCCTGCCCCTTCCAGGGCCGCGGCTCCGCCTATGCGAAGCGCCTCCGAACATCCCGAAACTGCCGAGGATGTCTTCAAACATATCCCCGCCAAAACCCATGTCCTCAAAGATACTTGAAAAATCAGCGCCCTTGAATATATCCTCGGACGAATATTTGGAATCTATGCCGGCGTGGCCGAACTGGTCATACTGGCTTCTTTTCTGGGAATCGGAAAGGACCGCGTATGCCTCCGAGATCTCCTTAAATCTCTCCTCGGCCTCTTTTTTCTTATCATGAGTGACGCGGTCAGGGTGGTATTTAAGCGCGAGGTTCCTGTACGTTTTTTTTATCTCTTCCTCGCTCGCGCCTTTCTGCACACCCAATATTTCGTAATAATCACGCTTTGTGGTCATTTATATCACCCATACCCAAACCCGCATTGGGGTTAACCCAATGCGGGTTTGGGATAGGTTACTTTTCTTTAAATTCGGCGTCTATTACATCGTCCCCGCCGTCTTTTTTCTTTTTAGGCTGGTCATTTTCAGAACCTGCGTCCGAAGGCCCCTGGCCTCCTGCCGCGCCCCCCGCCTCTGCACCGGGCTGGCCTTTCTGTCCCTGTTTCGCCTGGGCGGCTTTGTAGACTTCCTCCGCTAACTTATGTGAGGCAGTGGCAAGTTCGTCCATTGTTTTCTTAATTTTGGCGGCGTCCGTGCCTTTCAACGCCTCTTTAAGGTCATTGAGTTTCTGTTCTATTTTAAGCCTTTCTTCCTGGCTGACCTTATCCCCGAAATCTTTCAGCGATCTTTCCACGGAATACGCCAGCGTATCGGCCTGGTTCTTTATCTCTACTTCTTCTTTCTTCTTTTTATCCTGGTCCGCGAATTCTTCTGCCTGCTTGACCATTTTTTCTATTTCTTCTTTCGACAATTTGGTAGAAGCGGTTATCTTGATGGTCTGTTCCTTGCCTGTGCCAAGGTCTTTAGCGCTTACATGCACGATACCGTCCCTATCGATATCGAAACCTACCTCTATCTGGGGTATTCCACGCGGCGCGGGAGGGATGCCTACAAGGTCAAACCTGCCTAACTCGGTATTGTCTTCCGCCATTTGTCTCTCGCCCTGCAGGACCCTGACCGTAACAGCGTTCTGGTTATCCGCGGCTGTCGAGAACACCTGGCTCTTTCTTGTAGGAATAGTGGAGTTGCGTTCGATAAGCTTTGTAAATACGCCCCCGAGGGTCTCGATGCCGAGCGAAAGAGGGGTAACGTCCAGGAGTAATACCTCTTTCGCGTCCCCTTTTATAATAGCCGCCTGTATAGCCGCGCCCATTGCCACGCATTCCATGGGATCGACCCCGCGTTCTATCTTTTTGCCCACATAGTCTTCCAGGAATTTCTGGACAATAGGCATCCTGGTAGGCCCGCCTACCATGATTATTTTATCGATATCCTTTATGGAAAAACCCGCGTCCTTTACAGCCTGGTCTACCGGCGGTTTACACCTGTCCACGATAGGCTTTACGAGGTCCTCAAGCTTTGCCCTTGATAAAGACATGGCGAGATGTTTCGGCCCTCCAGCGTCCGCCGTTATAAAAGGAAGGTTTATGTCCGTCTGTACCGTACTTGAAAGTTCGACCTTGGCTTTCTCAGCCGCCTCTCTCAGGCGCTGGGAAGCCATTTTGTCATTCTTCAAGTCTATACCTGTTTCTTTTTTAAACTGGTTCGCGAGATAATCCACGAGCACATTATCCATATCTGTGCCGCCGAGCTGGGTATCGCCGTTTGTGGATTTTACCTCGAAACCGCTGGCCTTATGTTCTTTGTCATACCACATATCCATGATGGTAACGTCCAGGGTGCCGCCGCCGAAATCGAATACCATTATCTTGAGTTCTTTGCCGACTTTATCAAGGCCGTACGCTAAACACGCGGCAGTAGGTTCGTTGATTATCCTCAGGACTTTAAGGCCCGCTATCTCGCCCGCGTCTTTTGTCGCCTGGCGCTGGTTGTCATTAAAATAAGCGGGGCAGGTAATTACCACCTCTTCCACCTTGTCTCCCAGATACGCCTCCGAGTCCTGCTTTACTTTTTGCAGGATGAACGCGGAGATCTGCTGGGGCGTATATTCCTTGCCGTATACCTTGAATTTATGGTCACTGCCCATTTTCCGCTTCGCGGCGTATATGGTGCCCTCCGGGTTTATGGCCGCCTGTCTCCTGGCGGGCTCGCCCACGAGTTTCTGTCCGTCCTTGGTAAACGCCACAAAAGACGGGAATGCCTTGCCGCTCGCTACGCCCGCGCCTTCTGCGCTCGGTATTATAACGGGCCTGCCCGCTTCCATTACCGAAGCCGCGGAATTTGATGTTCCTAAATCTATTCCTATAACTTTAGCCATTTTTTCCTCCTTCTGGTTTTTGTTTTTTGTTTTCCGGTCGTTTCGCCACTTTCACCTTTGACGGCCTTATTACCCTGCCGTTAAATGTATAACCTTTCTGCAATTCTTCCGTCACATGGCCCTCCGGATGGGCATCCGTCTCTTCCTGCAGCATTGCCTCATGCTCGTTAGGATCAAAAGGTTTGCCCTTGGCCTCTATTTCCTTTATGCCTTTCTGTTTCAAAAAACCCTTCAGGTCTTTATGTATCATCTCTATACCTTTATATAGGATGTCAAAATCGTGTTTTGTCTTTCCCGCCTCGACCGCCCTCTCAAAATCATCCAGTATCTTCAATATCTCGGACACGATCTCCTCGTTGGCGTATTTCACGAACTCTATCTTTTCTTTCTCGAGGCGTTTTTTATAATTATCGAAATCCGCCTGGAGCCTGAGAAACCTGTCAAGGTACTCTTCGGACTTTTCCGCCCTGTCCTCCAGCGCCTTGAACTCTTCCATGGTCAGGAGTATTTTATTCTTTCTGGTCTCGTTACCCAAGGCTTTCCAGCTCCTTTCCGAGTTCGGCGGAGATATGCTTCAGGACGGATATGATCTTGCCGTATTCCATCCTTGTAGGGCCTATGGCCGCGATCGCGCCTACCGTCATGCCGTCGATCTTATAATTGCACGTAATGACCGAGCACCCCTGTATCTCGCTGTCGATATTTTCCCTGCCTATATGGATTTTTACGCCGTCCGGCTCCATGTCCTGGTTCAGGAGGCTAAGGAGGCCTTTTTTATCTTCGCATGCCCTTAAAAACAACCTTGCCTTGCCGATATCGTTAAACTCGGGATGAGACATTATACACGCCGCGCCATCGAGATACAGATGGTCGTCCGCCCTGAAAAGGCCCGGCACCGACAATATCTCCATTGCCCTTTTTAAAAATGTGTAAAACGTGTCCCTCTCCTCAAGGACTTTCCGGGTGAGATGCGATCTTATCTCGCCGAGGGATATGCCTTCCAGCTCGCTGTTCAGAAATTCCGCTATACGCGTAAGTTCCTGCCTGGTGACATGCTCGTCCGTATCCATGATAGAATTTTTTACAAAACCCGCTGTCGTGATGATAACAGCGAGTATCCTGGAATCGTCTATATTGAAAAGTTCTATATGTTTGAATACGCTTCTCTTGAGCCTGGGCGTAAGGACCATGCCCGCGACATTCGTTATTACGCTGATGGCCTTTGAGACATTTTGCATTATATAATCGATATCATTGCCCGAGGCGTGGATGAGTTTATTTATTATAGACTCTTCTTCTTTGGTAAGATGCTTTGGCTCCAATAAAGAGTCCACGTAAAACCTGTAGCCTTTATCGGTGGGGACCCTGCCCGCTGAGGTATGCGGCTGCATAATAAGGCCCATCTCCTCCAGGTCAGCCATTACATTCCTTATGGTCGCCGGGCTTACGCTGTACCTGAACCTCTGGGATATCGCCCTGGAACCCACAGGCACAGCGCTATCCACATAAGATTCAACTATCGCCCCTAATATTATCTTTCGTCTTGATTCGACATCTACATGTTTCATGATACACCCCTTAAACAAATTAGCACTCTACCACTTAGAGTGCTATATGTCAAGTAAAATTTACTCTCTTCGCCTAATGTCACATTTAAGACAGTGTCTTAAATGTGACATTAGAGAGCGAGTTTTTTAAACGTGCGGGAATAATCGCTTCCAGGTAAACCGAGCCAGGCCTGTCTTCTCTGTGGATAACTTTGCCGTTCTCGTAAACCAAGTTCACCATATCCATCCTGTTATTAGGTATCGCTACTTTGACTTCCGTGACAAGGCCGGACAAAAGCTCTGATATTTCGTCCACAAGGCCGGTTATGCCTTCGCCTGTAAGCGCTGATACCAGGACAGGATTTTTAAAATCTTTTTTCAGGCGCCATACCCGGTCAGGGTCATTGATAAGGTCTGTTTTATTGAGGATATCGATGATTATCTTGTTTTCCGCGCCAAGTTCCTTCAATACCTTATATACGGCTTCGTCCTGCTCTCGGACCTTTTCATTCGAAGCGTCCAGCACATGCAAAAGTATATCCGCCATCCTGACTTCCTCAAGCGTGGATTTAAAAGCCTCCACAAGATGATGCGGCAGGTTATGCAAAAATCCAACTGTATCAAGGAATAGGACCTTTTGGTTATTCGGAAGCTTGTAGCTTCTCGCGACAGGGTCAAGGGTGCTGAAAAGTTTGTCCGCGGTCAATTTTTTAGAGCCTGTGAGCCGGTTAAGGAGCGTGGTCTTGCCGGCATTGGTATAACCTATGATAGCTATGGTGGTAAGAAACGCGTCAGCCCTTCTCTTGCGTAAAGCCAACCGCCTTTTGCCTATATCCTCCAATTTTTCCTTTAACCTCGTAATCTGGTCCCTGATCCTCCGGCGGTCATATTCCAATATCTTTTCTCCCGGCCCCCTGGTACCTATGCCTCCTCCGAGCCTTGAAAGCTGGATGCCTTTTCCGGTAAGCCGCGGCAATAGATATTCCAATTGCGCCAACTCTACCTGGACCTTGCCTTCCACACTCCTGGCGTTCCTCGCAAAGATATCCAGTATAAGCTGGGTCCTGTCAATGACCCTTATACCCTCGAGCCCGTGTTCTATATTCCTTAGTTGGGTAGGAGTAAGATCGTTATTGAAAATCACAAGGCCGGCTTTTTTCTGTTGGACAATGCCACGCAATTCTTCGAACTTGCCTTTGCCTATAAATAGATCAGGGGAAGGTTTTTCTTTATGGCACAATATCTCGGCCTCGACCGATGCCCCGCTCGATCGCGCGAGTTCCTTCAATTCCATGGCCCTATCTTTAAGCGGCCACTCGCCTTTTTCACCCAGATCAACTGTTACTAATACGGCCTTTTCCATAACCTTCCCAGAAAATATTACAAATCAACTTTCCTGTTATTTTACTTTCTATAAAAATCCAGAAAAACATCCGCGATCAATCTATGGCCATTTTGATTCCAATGTATATCATAGGCATTGTAATATTTATTTATCGTATCCTTCAGCTCTTTTTTAGTCCTTCCGTTTATAAAATACGGAAAGTAGTTTATAAAAGGTATGGCGCGTTTATCGCACCAGTCTTTCCAGTATAAGACCTGGATAGAATCCAAATCCCTGTTGATGATTTGATCCGGCCATGGATATACCGCCACGGTAAGCTTTATCCCGTGTTTATCAAGTAATTCGCGCAGATTATCCATATGGAGACTTGCTGTCTCGAGGCCTTTTTCGCCGTAGGCATTATAGATATTCCTGTCGATCGTCCAGCGGGCCCTTTTGATATTAATGTTCCCTCTTAATTTCGATATTTTGTCCAGGTTATAGAGCATAGAATATATAAATATAGAATTATTTTTTATCAATGTTTTAAGGCCGCTTAAACCATCTGTTCCTTCGCAGTATATCTTGCGGCTGACACCGGATCCTGCTACGTTGCCGTTCGTGTCCAGATAATAATCGACCGCTTCATTTTCTATATCGGAGATATCTATAAAAGCCGCTACCTCATCGAACTTTAACCCCGTATCTTCCAGAAGATATTTAATTTTTCTCCAATAAATTACAGGAGAATACGATATGACCCCGGCATTTAGCACTTCTATTCCTTTTTTTGCCAATTCCGCGCCTATCAAGCCGACGAATGTATCCTCGTAATTGAATCCTATGCCCTCCACAAAGGAATCTCCTATAAAAAGCACGCGGTATTTATCCGAAATAAGAGGAACATCCCCGCATGCCTTATCTTTAAAACCCAGCGAGTTGGTGTAAACTATATGCCTGTAATTGCCCCGCGCGCCGTAATCGACAGCCTTGTTTCTCGCCAGATCATGGTGATATATCGCAGACCTTACATGATAAACCCTGTCCATCTCCTCTTTTTTCTTCTGCCCTCTCGCGTAAAAAGGATATCTGTTTATCAATGAGTAAATATTAGCGCTCAAAAAATCCAGCGTAAAAATAACTGTCAGGATAAAGATCGAGATCGTTATCAGCGGATGGCGTTCGAATTTATTTTTACCCATTATATTTTTCCAGTTGGTGGAGCGAGAGCCAGCGGATGCGGCAGTCAGGACGGAACCAGGTCAGCTGTCTCCTGGCGAAATGACGGGTATTTTTTTTGAGAAGCGCCTTGGCGTCTTCCAGGGAATACCTGCCCTTTAAATAACCCAGCGCCTCGTTATACCCCAATGCCTTTTTCGCGGTCATACTGAGCCTTTTCCGTGAAAGTTTCTTTACTTCCTTCACAATGCCTTTTTCGAACATCTCCTCAACCCTTTTATCTATATTCCTGTAAAGCGCGTCCCTTTCCAGGCTGACGCCGAATATCTTAAAGCCGTATTTCAGCGGCTCCGTAGCCCTGCTAAGTTCCGAAGGTTTTTTCTTTTCCGTATGGTAGATCTCGAGCGCCCTAATGACACGCCTCATGTCATTGGGATGTATCTTCGCGGCGCGGCTCGCGTCTATTTTTTTTAATTTTCTGTATAAATACCTTTTGCCGTATTTTTCCGCGAGCGTTTCCTGTTCTTTCCTGAATTTCAGGTCCTTCTCCGCCGAAGGGAATAAACCGTCTATCACAGCCTTCACATATAAACCGCTGCCTCCCACGAATAATGGGGTCTTGCCGCGCTTCAGGATATCTTCTATCTTTTCAAGCGCCATCCTGCGGTACTCGGCAACGCTGAATTCTTTTGACGGGGAAATTATATCTATAAGATGGTGGCGCGCCTTTCTCAACTCGGCCTTCGAAGGTTTTGAGGTAAGTATATCCATGCCTCTATAGACACACATAGAGTCACAGGATACTATCTCGGCGTTCAGTTTTCCCGCCAGTTTAATGGAAAGTTTTGTTTTGCCAGAAGCTGTAGGACCGACTAAAAATATGACCGGCATATTCCCTAATGCCACATTTAAGACACTGTCTTAAATGTGGCATTAGACATCTCCTTTTGCAGTTTTAAAAGTATGGAGTGGCGACGCTCTTTCTCTTTAAGGCTGACATTATCCTTGAATCCAAAGGCTTTGGTTAGAGGACGCGGGGAATATTTAAAGATATAGGCGCCGCCAAATCTTAGTTCTTTGACCATCTTTAAAGTGTCATTGAAATCTTTTTTGGTTTCCCCTGGGAAACCTACGATGATATCGCTCGTGACAGTGCCGTTTTTGACGATCTTCCTGAAATCCTTGACGAGTTTTTTATATTTTGCCGCGGTGTATTTCCGGTTCATCTTTTTGAGGATTTTATCCGAACCGGACTGGAGAGGCAGGTGCAGATTCTTTGAAACCGATATTAGATCCCTTATCGCTTTGAATAATTCCGGGCCGGCGTCCTTTGGATGGCTGGTCATAAAACTTATCTTAACTTCCTTACCGCTTCCCCACCCCTGGGGTGCCACCCCTGGGGTGGCACCCCAGGGGTGGGGCAGGATGGAGGTTAATTTGTCTATTTTTGTCAAAAGCGAGACGAAATCGATTTTTTCTTTAAGGCCTTTGCCGTATGAATTCACGTTCTGGCCTAAAAGCGTGATATTTTTGGCGCCCTTTTTTATCAGGTCTTCTATTTCCTGCAAAATTTCTTTCGAAGGCCTGCTCCTTTCCCTTCCGCGTACATAGGGCACAATGCAATATGAGCAGAAATTATCACAGCCTTCCATTATCTTGACGAAGCCGGCATGGCCCGCGTTCCTGTCTTTTGAAAACGCGGGGATCTTTTTCAGCTTATACGCCTCCAGATAAGCGATTTGCCCGGCGCCGGCCTGTATCTTATCCAATATTTCAGGGATCCTGTCCAGGTCCGCGGGCCCGCACAAAAAATTTACATGCGGCAGTCTCCTGAAAATCTCTTGTTTCTGCGCCTCAACCATACATCCGATCACACCTATAATAAGGCCCGGCTTTTTTGCCTTCACATCCTTAAGGGTGCCTATCTTGCCGTAAAGCCTCGCTTCGGCATGAGCCCTTACACTGCAGGTATTGAAAATTACAATATCCGCGTCCTCGATCTTTTCCGCGAGGGCATACCCTCCCTGGACAAGCATGTCCCTTACTCTCTCGGAATCATGCTCATTCATTTGGCACCCGAAGGTCTGAATAAAAATTTTCATCGTAACCGGATTACATACTGGAAAGGGCTTCCTGGATAAAAGGCAGGACTGCCTGGAGTTCGTCCTTGGTCATCCTTCCGAGCTTGGCGAACCTGAGGGCGCCTTCCTGGTCCCTGTTTTCCCTGACTATCTGTATCTTTTTGGGGCCATTGTTGTATGAATGGACACTGACTGTGATCTTTCCGTCATCATTTTCGAAAGATTTGGCAAATATTTCTTTATCAAGACTCGCATCGTACGGCATGTTACCTCCTATTTTGTTAAACCTGCTATATAGCCTGATGCCCATGCCCAGGCTAAATTGTATCCGCCCCGTCCGGCGTTTACATCCAGGATCTCTCCCGCGAAATAAACGCCTTTTTTTAATTTTGACTCAAGGGTATCTTCCCTTACATCCCGCGTATCCACACCTCCTGCCGTGAACTCTGCTTCGTTCCAGCCTCTGGTACCTATTATATCAAATCTTTTGTTTTTTAACAGTCCTGTTATTTCCCCGGCGTTTAAACCCTTGAACAAGTCCCTGAAAACAAGGCTGAATTTATTCGGCAAGAGCCCCGTCATCAGGTCTTCCGGCGCGATACCTTTTTGGATCCTCTTCTCTATTTCCTTTTCGATCTCCACGGCGCTCATGAAAGGCACCATGTCTATCAAAACAGCCGCGGCCTTGTCCCCGAGCCTGTTCAGGGCTATCGAGATGTCCTCGCTTATATCCAGGATAGCGGTGCCTGATAATCCGTATTTCGTGAAAAGCAATTCTCCTTTTGCCTCTTTTTTTATTTTACCCTCTATAACGCTTTTCGCGGAACATTGTATTCTCTGGCCCTGGAGAAAATGGCAGAACCTGTCTTTAGACAAAAGCGGGACAGCGCTCGGCACAGGTTCTATGATCTTATGGCCTAATGAACGCGCCAGGCCATAGCAACTCCCGTCTGAACCAAGGCTCGGATAACTCCTGCCCCCGCCGGTTATTATAACGGAATCCGCGGATATAACATCGCCGCTTCCGAACTTTACCAAATATCCTTTGCCGTCAGGCCGCGCCGCGATACCTGCCGCGTTAAAACCGGATTCTACCGGTATTTTCAGCCTCTTGAGCTCTTCCTCTAAAACTTTCAAAACGCTTGCCGCCTGGTTAGTGACGGGAAAAAGTCTGTCCCCTTCCGGATAAACCCTTAATCCGATTTCATTGAAAAACTTTTCTATATCTTCTTTGCCAAACCTGGAAAATACATTTTTTACAAGCTCTCGCGCCCCGGTATTATAACGCGCTTCGCTCAGGTCCGCGTTCGAGATATTGCACCGGCCGCCTCCTGAAACAAGTATCTTTTTCCCGAGACGGTTCATCCGTTCGCAGATCATAACATTCCTGCCGTTGCGGCGCGCGCTGATAGCGGCTATTATGCCTGACGCGCCGCCCCCTATAACTATAGTATCGAATTTACGCATTGCGGATGTCGGATTCGTCCTCTATCTCCCCGACTATTTCTTCAAGCAGGTCTTCCAGGGTTACCAGGCCCTGGATCTTGCCCGTGGGATCGACCACGATAGCGAGATGCGTATGGCCCTTCTGGAATTCCTTCAACAGTTCCGTTACATTTTTTGAATCCGTGACAAATATGGGAGGATAGATAACATCCTGCAGGATCACAAGGTCCCTGTTCACGGACAGGTTCAGCAGGTCCTTCATATTTATGACGCCGATTATGTTGTCCGGCCTGTCTTTATAGACAGGGATCCTGGAATAACCCGATTCCAGGACAAAGTCAAGTATATCATCTATATTGTTATCAATATTTATAGACATCATCCTGTCCTTGGGCACCATCACGGTTTTCACCACGGTATTGCTGAATTCGAATATCTTCGAAAGCATCCTGTATTTATCTTTATGGCGCGGGCTTTCTTCCTCGCCTATCCTGATAAGGGCTTTTATCTCGTCTTCCACCACAAGAGAGGCCTTGCCTTTGGTTTTCCCGCCAAGGAGATTTACTATAAAATTAGTTATCACGGAAAGCGCCCTGACAGCGGGCGAGAATATGAATATCAGGGTCTTCACCATCCTGACGAGCGCCAGGGATATTCTTATCGGACTGCCGGCAGATAGTGTTTTGGCCGCAACCTCAAAAACTATTATAAGAAACGCCGATATTAAAGTCGCTACCAGCACGCTCCGCGTGTTTTCGCCCATAAAAGATATTATTATAGCTGTAATGATAGCGGCTATAAATGAGTTCACTATATTGTTCGAAACAACCATGGTGCCGAAAAATTTCTCCGGCGCCTCAAGTATCCTCAATATCATCTTCGCGGGCTTTGACCCGTCAGCCGCCAGACGCCTCAGTTTTACAATGCTTGCCGCGATAATAGACGTCTCGGACGCGGCGGTAAGCGCGCCTATCAAGAGTAATATTACAAGCAATATCAATTCCAATATTATTTTCATCTTTTGATAAAGTCCGCCATATCATCGGGTAAAGGCAGGTTAAAAGCCATCCTCTTCCCCGTGACAGGGTGGTTGAATTCCAGCGCCTTCGCGTGCAGCGCCGTTCTTTTGAATTTCAGTTTAAAATCTTTCCTGAAGGCGTATACGCTCTCTCCTACGAGAGGATTGCCGAGTGCCTTGAAATGGAGCCTGATCTGGTTTGTCCTGCCTGTAAGGGGCGCTACTTCCACTATCGTAAAATCCCGTCTTCTCTCAATGACCCTGTATTTCGTGATCATGAATTCGGATTTACGTTTTTTGCGGCTGTACACCTCGCCTTTAAGGGTATCGGAGTCTTTCCGCACAACGCCATGGGCAAACGCGATATAGGTCTTTTTCACGAGGCGTTTCTTGAACTGGTCCATCATGGCATCCCGGATGGACTTACCTTTGGCGTAAATAACAAGGCCTGAGGTTTCCCTGTCGATCCTGTGGCAGGGGTAGGCGTTGACCGTAACGCCGCGGCCGTCCAGTTCCAGATTCAAAAGGTCCGTGAGCGTGTTGGTTTCCCCTTTAGGGGTCGGGACAACGAGCATCCCGGAAGGTTTGTTTACTATGATCAGGTATTCGTCTTCGTGGACTATGCTGTATCTTTTTTTACTGTCGTCCGGATTCATTTTGAACGTTATTCCGGATTTCTATCCAGGTATTCTTTCAATTTTTCCCATGTCTTGGGGCCGACCTTGCCGTCCACTTTCAAATCATTCTGCAATTGGAAAGTCTCTATGGCCTTCCTGGTGTTGGGCCCAAGTATGCCGTCTATCCTGCCCTGGTAAAGGCCCGCGCTCTTCAAGGCCTCCTGGATATCCTGAACGGTCGGCTTTTCCATCGAAGACGGCTGGCTGAAATCTGCTTCGACTGATACGCTCTTCCCCTGGTCCATCGTTTCTTCGCCCGCTCCGGTCATATTTTCTTCCATAACACCCGCGTCCGTGGACATGCTCTCGTCCGAAGCCTTTTTAAGGCACCCCGTTAAGCCGAACACCAGCGCGAGAACCAACAATAAACGTATTACCATATTGCCCCTCCTGTTTTATTTAAGGTAAGCTGATAATTTTTCCACTATTTTATCGCAATAATATTTCAAAAACCTCGCCTCATCCTTCGCCGGCATATTTACGATCTTGACGCCGTTTATATATTTTTTGTCCCTGCCGGCCTTAACGTCGCCGGTCCACCTTATTTCGGCTACCATGGATACAGGCGGATATCCGTCCTTTATGTCCACCTCGAGCTGGACATAAACCCCCGACTTCAAAGGCTCGCCGGACGCGAAACACACGCCTTCGGCGGATACATTCTGGGTCTTGCCGTACTGATATACCTGCTCATAATCCAGTATCTTATACTTGGCGTCCAGGCTCAACTCGATCCTGGGATACCTCCTTTTCTCCGCAAAAAAATCATTGATCATAATACCTCCATTATAAGTTTTTTAGCCTCGTTCGGCGCCGCGGATAAAAATTTGAACCTGTGTTCGAATATCTTTAATTCCTTTAAACACATGTCGAGATAAACTACGGCATCCGCGTTACCCCTGTCAAAAGAAAGCATGGAAACAAAACTCACAAGGGCTTCTTTGTATCTTTTCTTATCGAATTGTATCCTGCCTATATTTAAATATGTATCCCTGTTAAGGAAAGGCCTGTTGCATTCCATATCTATTACTTTATTAAAAAATTCATATGCCCTGTCTATATCCCCGTCCCCCAGATACAGTTCGCCTATTTTGAAATAAGTCGACGCTATCTCATAGCGGTCCACATATTTCTTTTCGTCGGCACTAAGGCCTTCCACAAACTCCATAAATTCTTTGACGCCCTGGACGGTCTTTAACCTGTCCCCGCTTACCTTAAGGTTAAACATATTATTCACATGCTCTTCTATGACGGAATCCACTCTTTCTACAATATCCTGCAGGTAATACCTCGGATCCAGCTTGAGCGCGCTTCTGTAGTTCGCGATAGCCTGCACGTAGAACTCCGAGGCCTTTTCGAAATTTTTCCAGTACCTTTCGCGCCGCGCTTTATTATGGAAATCGACAGCCACTTCCAGGACCGGCTTAATCCTGGCGCGTTCGCTGTTCCAATCCTCAAGGTTCCTCATTTTTTCTTCTATATTATCTATATTATTATCCGCCATATTTGAACAATATAGCATAAAAATATAATAATGTGAAGGAATTTTGTTTAATTGAAAGCTTTGCATTTAATTACCCGTTGTGTTATATTTATCCTATGCTGAAAACCGTGGTAAATCTGCTTTATCCCGTCCTGTGCAGGGTGTGCGGCGGGAGGACGGACAAATACAACCGCAATGTCTGCCCCGCGTGCGCCAAAAGCATAAAGGAAAGGCTCCCTCCCTTCTGCGCGAGATGCGGCAGGCGGCTCGAAGGCGATCCTGAGCAGGTAAATGTATGCGCGGATTGCAAAAAAGATGAGCCGTATTTTGACCGCGCGTGGTCGGCATTCCATTATGACGGCCCGCTGAAAGGCCTTATACATGATTTTAAATACAGGAAAATAACTTCCCTGTCTTCGGACTTTACTACGCTGATGGCGGGTTTTATGAAAAAATACGGCGTAGGCAGGAAGTGCGGGATGATATTACCCGTACCGATGTCTCCCGCCAGGTTATTCGAGAGGGAAATCAATCATTCCGGCATCCTGGCGCGTAAATTAGGGAAAGAAATGAGAATACCTTATTATGGAAACACACTCAGGAAAATAAAAGACACCCTGCCCCAGAGCAAGCTTAAAAGACAGGAAAGAGTAAAAAATCTCCGCTCCAGCTTTTCTTTGAAGAGCGGCTCATCCGTCCGGGGTAAAAATATCCTGCTCGTGGACGACCTTTTCACCACGGGCTCTACCGTCAATGAATGCTCGAGGCTCCTCAAGGAGTCAGGCGCGGGATATGTGGAGGTAATAACGCTCGCCCGGGGAAATGACCTATGAAAATACTGCGCAGATATATAATAAAAGAGATATTTACCATGTTTTTCTTTTCCCTGGCGATATTCACCTTTACCCTCGTAATAGGTAATATAATAAGGCTCGCGGAGCTCGTGATAAATAAAGGCGTGGATATAAGGCTTGTGGGCAGGCTGTTCCTTTATCTTATACCATTCCTGCTGAGTTATACCATACCGATGTCCATATTGACTTCCACGCTCCTTGTATTCGGCAGGCTTTCGGGGGACAACGAGATTACCGCCATGCGCTCAAGCGGCATAAATCTTTACAGGCTGGCTCTTCCACTGGTCATCCTGGGTCTCTCGTTCAGCCTTATCTCGGTGATGTTGAATAACGATATAATACCCGGGATGCATTTCGAGTCCAGAAAGATCGTAAGGAATATCGGGGTAAAGACCCCTGCCGCGTACCTTGAACCCGGGACATTCATAAAAAGTTTCAAAGGCTACATAATATTCATCCATGAGATAAACGGCAATAGGCTGAAGGGCGTCCGCATATACCAGCCGCAGGACGAACATTCCACCAGGACCATCATAGCGGAAAGAGGGGAATTCATAACGCTCGACAACCAGAACGCGGTAAAATTAAAACTTACAAACGGCACAAGCGACGAACCTAACCCGAAGAATCCCGTAAATTTCTATAAACTGAATTTCAAGACATATTACCTGACCCTGAATGTGGATGAATCCATAGCGTCCAGCGGCTATACGGAAAAAAAACCCAAAGAGATGAATTTCAGGGAAATAAAAAACGAGATCAAAAAACTTGGCAGGTATCACGTGGATACTCCGAACCTCGTTACGGAATTCCACAGGAAGATATCCATGTCTTTCGCCAGCCTGGTCTTCATGATCATAGGGATCCCGCTGGGGATATATACACGGCGCGGGGAAAAGACCATCCAATTCGCCGTGGCGCTGGGGCTTATCGTATTATACTATCTATTGATGGCTTTAAGCATAGCGTTATCCCTGAAAGGCGTGTTGAGCCCGGCATTCTGGATGTACCTGCCTAATTTGATCGTAGGCATGGCAGGGATAATATTGTTGCGTAAAACCATAGAAGCTTAAATCATGCGAATATTGGACAAATACATAGCTAAATATTTTATACTGCCTCTTATATACTGCCTCCTGGTATTTGTCATCCTTTATGTCATCATCGACCTTTTCGGCAGGCTGGACGAGGTCCTGAAACAAAATATACACATCGGGATATTATGGGAATACTATCTGTCGATGATACCCCTTATCGTCTCGCAGACCGCGCCCGTGGCGAGCCTGATATCCTCCATATATGTCCTGGGCTCGCTCAATAAATACGGTGAGATCACCGCCATGCGCGCCGCGGGTATAAGTATATACAGGATACTGGCGCCGTTCATATGTGTGGGGATAGCGGTGACAATAATCATGTTCGGCATATCCGAAAGGATACTCCCGCAAAGCATGAGAAAAGCGGAATCGATAAAAGAAAATTACATGGACAGTGTGGATAAAAATACATCCGCCGCCAGGAAAAATATATCCAATATCGCGCTCTACGGCAAAAATAACCGCCTTATATTCATAGACAATTTCGACCCGTCATCCAAAACCGCTTACGGCATCACTATACTCCAGCAGGACAAAAGAGACAATGTGTCGCTAAAAATAAATGCCCATGAAGCGAGATGGGCGGGCAGAAAATGGCTTTTCTCGAGCGTGCTCGCGTACAAGCTGGACAGAAAAGGCGCAGTGGTCGGTTCGCCGGAATTCTTCCAAAAAAGGGTCCTGGACATGGAAAGCCCGGAAGACCTTATATCCAAAGGCACGAATTACGAATATATGAGCTATATGGACCTCTCGAACTATATAAAGAACTTTTCGGAGACATCGCCTAAATTAATAGCCAGGCTTCACGTGGACCTGCATCAGAAAATAAGCCTCCCGTTCGCCAGCCTCGTGGTAATATTGATAGGCGCGGGCTTCGCTTTAAAGATAAGACAGAGAGGCAGGGCCTCGGCGCTGGTCGGGATAGGTATGAGTATCGTGATAGGATTTATTTACTACGCGTTTATGGCAAGTTTCATCGCGCTCGGCAAAAGCGGGGCGCTCCCGCCTTTTCTTTCAGCCCATCTGGCAAATATAATATTCGGATCTGTGGGGATAATACTGATAAGGAATTAACCCAAAAACCCAAACCCGCATCGGGGACTCCCCGATGCGGGTTTGGGGAAGGTTTGAAGGTTAAGGTTATGTGCCTAATTCCCAGCTGGCGAGATATTTTTCCTGCTCAGGTGTGAGTATGTCTATGCGGACTCCCATGCTTTTAAGCTTAAGCCTGGCTATTTCTTTATCTATCGCCTCGGGCATCCTGTAAACTTTCTTTCCAAGCTTCTTGTGATTTTTTACCAGATATTCCGCGGCGAGCGCCTGGTTCGCGAAACTCATGTCCATCACTATCGCCGGATGGCCTTCGGCGCACGCGAGGTTCACGAGCCTTCCTTCGCCCAGAAGATTGATGCGCCTGCCGTCTTTCAAAAGATATTCCTCGACACCGTTGCGGATAACGCGTTTTTTTCGGCTCATCTTTTCAAGGGCAGGTATGTCTATTTCCACGTTGAAATGGCCTGAGTTGGCTACTATAGCGCCGTCTTTCATTACCTTAAAATGTTCTCCCGCTATAACGGTAGTATTGCCTGTCAAACTTACGAACAGGTCTCCTTTTTTAGCGGCTTCCGCCATCGGCATGACCGAATAACCGTCCATGACCGCCTCAAGCGCCTTGGTAGGATCGATCTCCGTGATCACGACATTCGCGCCCATGCCCCTTACGCGCATGGCAAATCCTCTGCCGCACCAGCCATAACCAAGCACCACTACTATTTTACCGGCGAGAAGGACATTCGTAGCCCTGATGATGCCGTCCACTGTCGACTGTCCCGTACCATAGCGGTTATCGAAAAGATGTTTCGTATCCGCGTCATTTACCGCGACAACGGGAAACAAAAGTTTTTTATTCTGTTCCAGGCTCCTTAGCCTTATTATACCTGTGGTGGTTTCTTCGGTGCTTCCCAGTATATCCGGCACAAGGTCTTTTCTGGATTTATGGATAGTGGATACGAGATCCGCCCCGTCATCCATTGTAATGTTAGGTTTAAGGGCAAGGGAACTTTCGATGTGAGAATAATAAACCTTATTATTCTCGCCTCTCCTCGCGAAAACAGGTATGTTGAAATCTTTTACAAGTGATGCCGCCACATCATCCTGGGTGCTGAGCGGATTGGAAGCGCATAGGTTTATATCCGCGCCGCCTGCTTTCAGCGTGTTCATTAAAACCGCGGTCTCTGTGGTTACATGGAGACACGCGCTTAACCTTACACCCTTCAACGGCTTCTCCTTGGAAAATTTGGCCCGTATGAGTTTTAAAACAGGCATATTCGCGTCAGCCCATTCTATTCTCAATTTTCCGGCAGGGGCTAATTTTATATCGCTTATATCGTATCTCATGCTTTACAAACACAACCTTTCTTTAATAGCTCCGCTTTGTCCGCCTCTTCCCACGCAAAGCCTTCTTCTTCACGGCCAAAATGACCATAAGCCGCTGTTTTCTTGTATATGGGTTTTAAAAGGTCCAGCTCTGTTATTATTCCCCTCGGGGTCAGGTCAAAATGTTCACGTATCAGCCTCGAAATCTTTTCTTCTGATATCTTTCCTGTGCCGAATGTGTCCACCATTACCGCCAGCGGTTCGGCCTTTCCTATTACATAAGCCAGCTGTACGCAGCATTTTTTTGCAAGGCCCGCGGCTACCACATTTTTCGCGACATACCTGGCCATATAAGCTCCTGAACGGTCAACCTTGGTCGGATCCTTGCCTGAAAAAGCGCCGCCGCCGTGAGGTATGACCCCGCCGTAAGTGTCCACTATTATTTTTCTTCCTGTCATGCCCGTGTCAGACTGGGGCCCGCCTATCAAAAACTTGCCTGTCTGGTTCACGTAATACTCTGTTTTGTTATCCACAAGCTTGCCCAGCACAGGCCTGGCAATCTTCTCTATGATCTCTTTCCTGGCCTTTTCTGTTATACACTCTCCGGTCTTATCCAGGATCTCTTCTGTATGCTGAGAGGCAAGCACCACTGAATTTATCCTGACCGCGTTGCCATCTTTATATTCGACTGTTACCTGGCTTTTGGAATCAGGCCCGAGATATTTAAGGACCTTGGCCCTTCTTACTTCAGCCATTTTTCTGACAAGTTTATGCGCAAGCGTAATAGGCAGAGGCATCAGTTCAGGCGTTTCATCGCACGCGTATCCTACCATAAAACCCTGGTCGCCCGCGCCGCCCTTATCCACGCCTTGTGAAATGTCAGGAGACTGGGAGTGTATTGTGTTTATTACAGCGCACGTCTCATAATCCATCCCGTATTTAGGGTCTGTGTAACCTATTTCCTTGACCACTTTTCTCGCGGTATTGATCACATCAACATAGGCAGTGGTAGTGATTTCCCCTCCCACTATAATAAGGCCCATGGTAACAAAAGTCTCGCACGCGACACGGCCTCTTGAATCCTGGCGTAAAACCTCATCTAAAATAGAATCCGATATCTGGTCGCACAGTTTATCAGGATGACCCTCCCCAACCGATTCCGAAGTAACATAATATTTCCCTTTTGGCATTTTTACTTTCTCTCCTTTCTAAATTCTTTGTCCGCTTCTTCCAGCGATTTTTTATCCCCTATGTCAAACCACTTTTCATCCTTAAATACGTACCCGAATACCTCTTCTTTCTTGTAAAGCCATTCCAGGAAATAACCGGGCGCGTCCTTCGCGGTATTTGTCCCGCGGTATTCCTTCATTATGCCCAGTCTTTCTTTTGGAAAAAAATAAAGGCACATTGCAGCAAGCGTAGAAGGAGGAGCGGATGGTTTTTCCATGAAATCCGTTATTTTATTATTTTTATCAACGGATACTATACCGTAATTCTTCGCGAGAAGCAAGTCTTTTATATCGTAAAGGCCTATTGTGATAGACGGCCTTTTCGAAGAGCAGAAATCCGAAAATACGGAAAGGTCAGCCTTGAAAAGATTGTCCCCCGCCAGAACCAGCAGGTCGTCTTTTATATTTTCTTTCTCTATGACGAATTCTATGTCCCCGGTGGCGCCGAGCCTTGTCTCATTGGATAACGTACCGTCATTTATTATGGTTATTTTTTTCGAGCTCTTGAAGGTTTTTTTCCAATCCTCGAAATCCCGGTAAAATTTGTCGTTTGTCACGACAAAAACTTCGTCCGCGGCTTTCAGCGGCTCGATGATATCGAATATATGGGCCATGACGGTTTTTCCGGCTACGGGGAGAAGCGGTTTTGGGGTATTCAGGGTCAACGGATACAGCCTGGTGGCGTATCCGGCCGCCAGCAATAATATTTTCATATTTTTCACTTCTCGACTCACTTCCTTCGGTCGCTCGCTCGAAGAATATTGTTCGAGCGATCCGCCGCAGGCGGAGAGTCGAGAACTTCCATTATATTTTCCCCAATTCTTTTTTTAGATAATCTATGCTGTCCACCGGGGTCGGATCGATGCCATTGAGGATAGCGAGATAAAAACTTGTAAAATCGCCTATGTACATAAGGGAAAAGAGCCTCGCGAGCCTGGAAGAGCCGTTCCTTTCCAGCGTGATCACCTCTGCCTTTGATTTTTTTATGACGTTTACGGTGATCCGGGCGCGTTCTCTCACGCGTTCATCGTCGCCTTTATCGCAAAGCATTATGACCTTAAAGTCCTTGAGAAGTTTTTCCGGAAATCTCCAGCCTACTATCTCGTTATGGTCCATCTCGGGCAGGACGCCGGAAGACGAAAGCGCTTTTGAATTCTCCGCGATCTGCCCCCTCCACCTGGCGCTGACAGCCTCGGTCGAGCCGGCCGTGCCGTAGAGCACGGGATATTTTTTGTAAAGCTTGGCGGCTATCTGTTTGGCGATATTTTCCCGCGCCGGGACATCAAACCCCGCCTCCTTATCCCTGATACCCGAAAGCGCGGAATAAAGTTCGTCCACGTCTTTTTTCTTGTCTTCTACAAAGCCGAGCGCCGCTAAAACGCCGAGCAGTATTATCGACATATAACCTACCGCTGTCCTGGGAGGATAGCCCGGCGGGACCGGGATATGCACGCACTTATTCGCGGACGACAGCTCTTTTAATTTTCCGCCCGTCCCAAGGGTCACTATAAAGGCTTTTTTTCTTACGCCTTCCTCAAAGCATGAAAGCGTTTCTTCCGTATTGCCTGAATAACTCGAGCAGAATAAAAGCGTATCGTCTTTTACAAAACCCGGCAGGGCATAGCTGCGGCATATCGACATAGGCACGGATAACTCGCGCTCCAGGCAAGACTTGACGAGCTCGGCCCCTATGCCCGATCCTCCCATCCCGGCGAAGACTATATTGTTTATTTTTACCGGGGGTTTGGTTATGTCCGAAGACATGCCCGCGCCATAGGCGTCAAGGCATTGTTCCGGCAAGCCTGAAATGAACTTCAGCATGTCCGAGCGATCCAGCTTTTTTATCGATTTCAAATTGTCCAGTTTGTTCATGCCGGGAGTTTTTACTTCTTCCTGATCTTCTTTAACAAAGGTACAAGCTCGTTCAGCCGCTTATTGGTAAACGTCTCCACCTCTTCGCCCGTGGAAAGTTTCATTGCCTCTTCCGCGACTTTTTTGGCGTCCTCGAACTTCACGTTGCTTATGACATATTTCATTTCCGGGACAACTACAGGGCTCATGCTGAATTCATCCAGGCCGAGGCCCAACAGTATAAGGACGAAACCCGATTCCGCGGCCATCTCTCCGCACAGCCCTACCCATATATTTTCTTTATGCCCGGAATCTATTATATTTTTTATGAGCCTGAGCACCGCGGGATGGGTCGGCCTGTAGAGATACGCTATCTTCTCGTTGGCCCTGTCCACCGCCAGCGAATATTGTATAAGATCGTTTGTGCCTATGCTGAAAAAGTCCACTTCTTTTGCCAGCAGGTCGCACGTAAGGGCGGCTGACGGTATCTCTATCATTGCCCCGACTTCTATGTCCTGGTTAAAGCTCATTTTTCTATTTTTCAACTCATGCTTCGCCTCTTCCAGGACCTTTATGGCCTGCCTGAGTTCCCCCAGGCCGGATATCATGGGGAACATAAGCTTGATGTTCCCGAATACGCTCGCGCGAAGTATAGCCCTTAACTGGACCTTGAATATCTCGGGCCTGGCAAGGCAGAATCTTATAGCCCTCCATCCCATGAACGGGTTCATCTCCTGCGGAACCTTGAGCTGGGATAAAAATTTATCCCCGCCGATATCCAGGGTACGTATTATTACCGGGCCCTTGGAAAGCTTGACCGCCACTTTTTTATACGCCTCGAACTGTTCCTCTTCGTCGGGCACGTCATTCCTGTTCATGTAAAGGAATTCGGTGCGGTAGAGCCCTATGCCCTCAGCCCCATGCGCGATAACTGAATCAACCTCGTCAGGCAATTCTATATTCGCCGATACTTCTACCCGATGGCCGTCGATAGTGGAGGCCGGCGTATCTTTAAAATCAAGGAGTATCTTCTCGAACTCGACGAACTTCTGTTGTTTTGCCTCGTATTTTTTTATGACCGATTTGTCCGGATTTATTATTACTACCCCGTCCTCGCCGTCCACGATCAGGGTATCGCCGCTCTTTATCCTGCTGGTAGCTTTCTCAAGCCCTACCACAGCCGGGATCTCGAGAGACTTCGCCATGATAGCGGTATGGGATGTCCTGCCGCCTATGTCCGTGACAAAACCTATGACATTCTGCTTGTGCATATTGGCGGTCTCGGAAGGCGAAATATCGTAAGCGACCACTATTACTCTTTCTTTCAGATCGCTGAGGGTTTTTTCCTGGACGCCTATGAGATTTTTCAATATCCTCTTGCCTACATCCTCTATGTCGCTGGTCCTTTCTTTCAGGTATTCGTCATTCATCCTGGAAAAGACCTTGATGTATTTCTCGATGACCTTAGAAAATATATATTCCACGCATTTGTGCTCTTTTTTGAGGCCTTCAATGACCTCTTCTATCAGCATCCTGTCTTCCAGGACGAGCAAATGGGCGTTGAATATTTCCGCGTGCTGCGCTCCCATTTCATGCGAGATCTTTTTTTGTATAGCGAGTATTTCCGAACGTGTCTTTATGAGGGCTTCTTCGAAACGGATGATCTCGGAAGGAACAAGCTCCTGCTTGATCGCTTTTTCGGTCACGATAAACTGCCTTGTATCGAATAAAAATGCCTTACCTACGGCTATGCCGGGCGAAGCGGGTATACCTTTTAATGACATTATGGCATTTCTCCCAATATTACCTTTTCAAGTTCCTCGATGGCTTCCTTGGCGTCCGCGCCGTTTACCTTAATATGGAGCACAGCGCCTTTTTCCGCGGCCAGGGTCAGGAGGCCCATGATAGATTTCCCGTTAACGCCCTGCCTGCCTTTTTTTACGATGATATCGCTCTCGTATTTATTGGCTATCTGGACGAATATCGCGGCCGGCCTCGCGTGGAGCCCCTGTTCATTCCGGATCGTTAATTTTTTTTCTATCAACATGGCAAATCACCTAATCAATGGATATTTTTTTGCCTTTTGTCTTGAGGGTAAGGTCTATAATGATCTTTGAGAGTTTTTTGGCGTCGTGCCTCACGTAATTCTGGATATTCACGACGTCGCCCTCTATCACGTTGTAACCGTTCTCGATGATCTTATCCGAATCGGCCACCACGGGATAAGCGCCTTCTTCTTCATATTTTTTAAGGAGTTCTTTGAGGACTTTTCCGGTATTTACTATGCAATAATTTATTATATCGGGCCTTGTATGCGTTATAAGCGCGTTCATATGATCAAACGCCGTATAATTATCCGTCTCTCCCGCCTGGGTCATGACGTTACACACGTAAACCTTCTGCGCCCTGGACAACGCTATCTTTTCCGCGATGCCGTCTACCAGCAGGTTGGGTATAACGCTTGTATAAAGACTGCCCGGCCCGAGCACTATTATATCCGCCTCGGCTATCGCTTCGAAAGATTCCCCGCTGGCTTTACAATGCAAAGGATCCAGGTAGACCTTTTTTATCGGCGCATTTTGCTTGCCTATCTTTGTCTCGCCCACGGTCTTCTGGCCATTGACATACTCCGCGACGAGTTTTACTTTCTCGAACGTGGACGGGATGACCCTCCCCCTTATCGCGAGGACTTTGCTGGATTCTTTTATCGCCTTTTCGAAATCTCCCGTAACCTTGCACATCGCGGTTATGAATAAATTCCCGAAACTATGCCCTTTTAATTCCGACCCGTCGCCGAATCTGAACTGGAACAGTTCTCTCATTAACGGTTCCGCGTCCGCCAGCGCGACAAGACAGTTCCTTATATCCCCGGGGGGAAGTATGTCAAACTGCTCCCGCAACCTGCCGGAAGACCCGCCGTCATCCGCGACTGTTACTATTGCGGTGATATTGCTTGTCTGTTCCTTTAAACCGTGGAGTATGGTAGAAAGCCCTGTGCCTCCCCCTATTACCACTATCTTCGGACCTTTTTCAAGCTGCCGGTAATGATACATTATATCGACAAGCTCTTTTTCTCTTTGCGGGAGAAAGACCGCGACGAACGATTTCAGCATCCTCTTCATGCCGTATATGACTACGAGGGCGCCGAGAATGGCTATGGAAATGCCTATGATCCTGGAATCCGGGAATTTTTTAAGCATCCATATGATAGAACCTATGGCTACAAGTAAAACGCCGGTGGAAGATGTAAATATCCAGCGCTTTATTTTCATCCCGGGATAAAGCCATTTAAACCTTCTCATATAGTTTTATGCCCTTCTTTGATCTTCTTCTTTTATGGTCTTGATCAGCGCTTTTTCGCTGTCTGATTTTTTCAACGAATCCCTGAAGTACTTATCTTTTAATAATTTTGAGATACGCGCCAGCGCCTTTAGATGAGGTCCTGATGATTCTACAGGGGCCAATAGCAGGAAAAATATATAGGCAGGCTCTCCGTCCAGCGAATCGAACTTTATGCCGGCCTTGGACACCCCGAAAGCGCCTATGAGTTCATTCACATATTCGCATTTCCCGTGCGGTATGGCGACGCCCTGCCCGATGCCGGTCGACCCAAGGGCTTCCCTGTTCAAAAGCACCTTGACGACGGAGTCCCGGTCTTTAGGCTTTAACTGGCCTGATTTTACCAAGAGATCCGTGAGCTCTTTTATGGCGCTGTTTTTATCCTGTGATTTCAGGTCAGCCGATACCGCCTTTTCATTCAAAAAATCAAGTATGTGCATCTGTTCCTCCCGAATTTGCGAAGCAAATTCGATCCCGAGCCGCTATAGTTTTTACCATCGGGCGGCGAGGGACCTATTTGCTTGCTAGCCTAATCTATATTTTTCTTTTTTCCGTACTAATCTATCTTTATTCTTGGCGCTAAGCTTTTTTATTCCTATTTCCCTTTTTAATGCCTCACTCTTGGTTCCAAATTCTTCTGTATATATTAACTCTACGGGTTTTCTATTCCTAGTATACTTTGAACCTTTGCCGTTATTATGCGCCAACACTCTATCTTTAACATTTTTAGATATGCCGGTATATAAAGAACTGTCCTTACACTTTACTATATATAAATACCACATTTTTATCTTGTCCCTCGCAGCTATCTTCAAGCTAAATTGCTGCTCGGGACTCGTTCCGCCTTCGGCGGAACTCGGAGCGGGAGACGGGGTTCGGCGCCCTTCGTCCGCCTAACGGCGGACTACGGGTCGGCCACTCGCCCTTGAAATCCTCCTGTTCGTCGTATTTCAAAACAGGGCTCTCTTCGAACCCCTACTGCTAAAACAATGGAGCGGGAGACGGGGTTCGAACCCGCGACCTTCTCGTTGGCAACGAGAAGCTCTACCACTGAGCTACTCCCGCGTACACATCTACTTCTCATCTACTTCTAACCAGGTTAGAAGCATACAGCACATTTGGTGCGAGAGGAGGGAGTCGAACCCTCAGGGGTCTCCCCACTAGCTCCTAAGGCTAGCGCGTCTGCCAATTCCGCCACCCTCGCGTGGTACCCCCAACAGGGCTCGAACCTGTGACACCCTGATTAAGAGTCAGGTGCTCTACCAACTGAGCTATGGGGGCACTCTTAGTTCAGATGTTAAGATTAAATGATATCACAGGTTAAAAAATCCGTCAATAATATTTAGGCATGGTGCGCCCGGGGTGAATCGAACACCCAACCTGCTGGTTCGAAGCCAGCCACTCTATCCAATTGAGCTACGGGCGCCTACAGATGCTTATGTTCCGCGAAACTGTAATGCCTATTATCTCCTATTATTATATGGTCCAGGACGTTTATTTGCAATGCCCTGCAGGCTGTCGCGAGATTTCTCGTAAACGCCTCATCTTCCCTGCTCGGCTCAGGATCCCCTGATGGATGATTATGTACCGCTATTATACTTACCGCGAATTTTTGAAGCGCCTTTAAAGCTATCTCCCTTATCTGCGGGTTTGCCTGGTCAACAGTCCCTTCCTCTATCTCGGCTATTTCTATTATATTATTTTTGCTGTTCAACAGCAGTACCTGGAACACCTCTTTTTTGATATCCCTTAATCTCGGCATAAAAAGCTCAATAGCGTCCTTCGGGGATTTTATCGAGCCTGATGTCTTTTTGGGCTCGGACATAAACCGCCTCGCTATTTCAAAACTCGCCCTTAACTGCGCTATCTTCGCCTCTCCCAGGCCCTTAAACTTCTTCATCTCGGAAATATCAGTATGGCTCATGTTCCTGAAAGTCTTGAAGTGCGCCATCACCTGCCTTGCCAAATCCACCGCGCTCGCGCCTTTTACGCCCGAACGGAATAATATCGCCAGGAGTTCCGCGTTGGTCAGCGTGTGCTCCCCGTATTTAAAGAGTTTTTCCCTGGGCCTCTCGTCCTTCGGCCATTTTTTTATGCCGATTTTTATCATTGCCTCTCCCTTAATTCTCTAATGTCACATTTAAGACAGTGTCTTAAATGTGACATTAGGACACGGGGCTAGCGGCGAGTTGGCCGCATGCCGCCATTATGTCTTTGCCCTTGGATTCCCTTATGGTCGCGTTAACTCCCTTTTCGATAAGACTATCTTTAAAACTTTCCACATCCTCTTTAATAGGGGCCTGAAAATCAGCTATTCCTGTATCGCTGTAAGTTATAAGATTTACCTTTGCTTTCAGCCTTTTCGCTATCCGCGCCAGCCCTCCCGCGTCCCGCGGAGAGTCATTAACGCCTTTGATTACTATATACTCAAGCGTGATCATCCTGCCGCCGAAACTGATATAACCTTCGCAAGCCTTTAAGAGTTCTTCAAGAGGGTATTTTTTATTTACACTCATCAATCTATCCCTGAGCGCGTTATCCGCGGCGTGCAGGGATATGGAAAGATTGACCTGCAATCCTAATTCTTTGAATTTTTCTATACCCGGTATTATCCCGGAGGTGGAAACAGTTATCCTCCTGGCGGCTATCGCCAATGCCCCGGGTGAATTCATTATCCTTATCGCCTTAACTACATTTTCATAATTATCAAAAGGTTCGCCCATGCCCATAAAAACAAAATTCGTCAGATCGTGTTTCAGGTTATACTTCATAAATAACACCTGGCTTAATATTTCCGACGTTGTGAGGTTCCTTTTAAAACCATTCATGCCGCTCGCGCAGAAAGAGCACGCGTATTTACAGCCCGCCTGCGTAGATACGCAGAGAGTATTCCTCCTGGCGGCGGGAATAAGGACTGTTTCTATCTTATTATCGTCGGTAAGCTGAAAAAGGACTTTTTCCGCCTTATCAATAGATTTGAGATGCCTCAGGGGTTTTATGGCGCCGATACAAAAATGCAGCGCCAGCTTATCCCGCAATGCCTTTGGAAGGTTATTCATGGCGCTGAAATCAGCCGCGCCTTTTTTATAGACCCAGGAAAATACCTGCGCCGCCCTGTATAAAGGCTCGGAAATCCTGCCGAATTCTTCCTTTAATTCTTCGAGCGTGAGGTTTTTGATATCTTTTTTCTGCATGGGCACAAATAATTAAGGTTGAACCTTTGCCATGGAAACAAGGCATCAAAGGTTCAACCTTAATTATCCCGATCTTCCCTGAACCGTTCCAATAATCTTTTTATATCGCCGTCTGCCGAGCGTATTATCTGGGAGGCTATAAAGATAAGGACGGAAAACTGCCAGGAGTCTTCCGGGCCGGTAACCAGCCCCCTGTGGACATCTTCTCCTCTTTCCAATTTATCGCGATAATAACCGACGGCCTTTTCGAGATGGCCCTCATAGATATCGAGCGAAGAAGTTTTATTGTTATACTTAAGGGAGGGGAATGAGACGCCCCTGACAAGAAGAAAGTTCAATATCGTATCCTGCCCGTATTGGAATTCCCTGTCAAAATCAAAACCCTCGAACTGGGGCATATTAGACGGGAGGATTATGTTTGGTTTTTCGACGCGCACCTCGCCTTTCCTGACCACGGTATCGCCCAGATTGACAGACGATTCCGCCAGGAACAGGTAAGGCACATCCGTAGGTTCGAATGTCAGCAGGTCCTTCGGCCTCGGCCTTATGATCTTTGTGTATTTTAACGCTTTTTCCCAGCTATCCTGAATATCCACAATGTTATGACTATATCATAAAACGCAGGGCAAGGCGAGAAAATTATTCCGTTACCCTGTCCAATTCCCAGCTAAATGCCTTAATGCCTTCCCTGCCAAGTTTTTTGCGTAATTCTCCGGCGCAGGAGAATAGTTTGTCCGCCGCCGCGCTATCGCATGCCGCGTACAGGATATTATTTTTCCCGGGCCAGATGTCGTTTCCCAGATGAGTGCCGGAAGTAACGCCTTTGCCTAAAGCGCCGGTAACCTTGGTATAATTCTTCGCCCCGCAATTATCCAGCGCCTCCATCACTTCCATGTCCATTATTTCGTTGTAAACTACCATTACCATCTTCATCATGACGGCCTCTCTTCCGCTTTCTTTGCCTTTCTTTTTCCAAGCCTCGTTTCAAAAATCGCGTAGAGTGTAGGGACAAAAAGCATGGTAACAAAAGTGGATACCGTCAGGCCGCCTATCATCGTGATACCGAGCGGATTCCACGTCTCTGAGCCTTCGCCCCTTGACATTGCCAGGGGCAGAAGCCCTGCCATCGTGGTAATAGTAGTCATGAGCACAGGCCTGAGCCTCTCTTTGCCGGCAAGCGTAACCGCGTCCATTACCGCCAATCCTCTCGCGCGTAAAATGTTTATATAACTGATCAGGACTATGGCGTTATTTACCACTATACCCATAAGCATTATCATGCCTAAAAAACTTATAATGCTGAGCGTAGTCCTTGTCAGAAAAAAAGCCGCCAGGACGCCGGTAAAAGTAAAGGGTATGCTGAACATGACGATAAAAGGGTCTCTCAGGGATTCGAACTGCGCCGCCATGACCATATAAACAAGCATTATCCCGAGTATCAATAATAACAACAGGTCCCTGAACGCCTTTGCCTGCTCCTCGACATCCCCTCCGAAATTTATCATTACATCCGACGGCAACAACATGCCTTTGAGCCTTTCCTTTATATCCTCCACTACCTTTCCCGTTGAACGGCCGTAGGTATTGCACTCCACCCTTACCACTCTTTCCCGGTTCAGGCGTTCTATTTCAACAGGGCCTTTTGTCTCATAGACATCCGCGATATTCCCGAACCTGACCTGTTTTTTGGTATATGGCGAAACTATAAAAAGATCTTCGATGTCTTCCACGCTTGAACGAGAAGCTTCTTCGAGCCTGACATGTATATCATATGTCTCGCCTCCTTCCCTGTATCGCGTGGCTGTGGAGCCTTCTATATAACTCTTCAGGCTGGATGCAACGGTATTCATATCAAGCCCTAATCCAGCGGCTTTTTCCCTGTCAACCTTCATCCTGAGCTCAGGCCTCCTCAATTCCCTTGATATCGTAATGTCTACAGCGCCGGGGACTTTCTCCATTATGGCTTTTATATCAGCCGCGGCCTTATCTGTTTTTTCGAATGAGTTGCCGACAATCTCCACCTGGACAGCCTTGCCCCCCATCCCGGATATGATCCTGCCGAGGGGAGTGCCTGTTGAAGCGTCTGTCTTAACCACTCCCGGCAAAGCGCTTATCTTTTTTCTTAAGGCCTGCGCCACGTCCTTGACAGACCGTTTTCGTTCCGTCTTAGGCACAAGTTTCACTCCCGACGCGATTACATGGCTCCCGGAAGCATTGCCAAAGGTCCTGCCTATGCCCTGGACATCCCCGCTTCTCACATAATAATAAACTTTCTCCGGGACATCCTTTTCTAAAATATCCTCGATTATGCCCGCCAGCTTATCGCTCTCTTCAAGCCTTGTACCTATGGGAAGTTCGACATTTACCCTGACATCCCCGGAATCCTCTTCCGGCGAGAATTCGTTGCCTATAAAAGGCATCAGAAATAAACTCGCGATAAAAACCGCGGAAAAACCAAGGATGACAGTCTTTTTATGGCCCAGGCACCACGCCAGGCTCCTGCTGTAAAAATTTTCCCATGATCCGAACATCTTTTCGGATAAGTTGTAAAACTTCCGGAGAAACACTTTTTTCGTTCCGCCGCCGGGCTTCATCCATTTGGAACACAGCATAGGCGAAAAAGTCGCGGCTGTGAATAATGACGCGAGAAGCGTCACTATAATTATCACGGCTAGTTCCTTGAACATTATTCCCACTACGCCCGCGACAAAAAGCATCGGGATAAAAACAACTATGGTAGTAAGGGTGGACGCCGCTATTGAAAGGAACATTTCGGATGTGCCGTATATGGATGCCTCCGCGGGCCTTGTGCCCCGTTGTATATACCTGTGGACATTATCCACCACGACTATGGCGTTATCGACCACCATACCGCTCGCTATCGCCAGGCTTGAAAGGCTTATGATATTCATGGTCCTTCCGGACAGGAAAAGATAAATAAAACTGATAAGCAGAGAAAAAGGGATGGTAAGCGCTATTATCATGCTGGGCGTGGCCTGCCGCAGAAAAAACCAGACAACAAGTATTACGAGCGCTATGGCGCTCCAGATATTTCCTTTCAGGGAATTAAGAGAATTTATAATATCCTTTGATGTATCGAATATCAGTACCGATTTTACGTCGCTTGGCAGGGCATTTTCGAGCTCAGCCAGTTTTTTCTTTACCCTTGCCGCCACCTCAACCGTATTCGTGCCGGACTGTTTCTGGACAAACATCATTATGCCGCGGCTCTTGTTCACCCTGACAATAGAAGTGACTTCTTTAAAGCCATCCTCCACCCTGGCGATATCTTTCAAATAAACATATTTATCCTGGCCCTTGCCTATAAGAACGGAATTTAATTCCTCAGGGTTCTCGAATTCTCCAGGCAGCCTCAGTAGATAATCCGTAAGCCCTGTTTTTATACGCCCTACGGGCTGAGTTATGTTCTCACGTTTAAGGACGGCCTGGATATCAAGTATGGAAAGGCCGTAGCCTTCCAGCCTCTGCCTGTCAAACCAGACATTTATCTGCCTCTCGAGCCCGCCGCCCTGGATCTGCACAGTGCCGACGCCCGGCAGCTGGCGCAGGGCATCGCCGATCCTGTTATCTATCATGTCGTGAAGATCAGGAAAAGACTCTTTGGCGGTGAAGCCGAGGAATATTATAGGTATATTGGCGGTATTAAACTTGAATATATAAGGATTATCTATCTCGTCCGGTATATCCGGCAGGAACCGTTTTGCCAGCTCTATCCTGTCCCGTATGTCATTGGATGCCTCGTCAAGTTTGGTGCCCCATATGAACTTACAGGTTATTATCGCTATCCCTTCCATGGAACGGGAAGTAAGTTTTTCAAGTCCCGGGGTAGTACCCAGCTGGTTCTCGAGCGGCTCTGTAACCTTGGTTTCCACGTCCGCGGGGCTGGCGCCGGGATAAGTTATGATAACGGATATCGAGGGAGGCTCGATCTCCGGGTAAAAATCCACGCCGAGTTTCGTAATACTGTATAAAGCGATGACCAGGATGCCCGAAAATATCATCAGGTTCGTGACAGGTTTTCTTACCCCGAATTCCGGAAAATTCATAATAGACCCCTTATTCTTCCGTTTTTACGCTGACAGCGTCTTTTAATCTCTGCTGGCCCATTACCACAACCTCTTCACCCTGCCCCAGCCCTTCTTTTACTTCAACATATTGGTCCTGCCTCAAGCCAAGTGAAACCTTTTTTAAAAACGCCTTCCCCTCCCGCACGGTATATACATACGTATCAGGTTCCCTGCCTATAATCGCTTCCTTTAATATAGCGGGAACGGATTTTCGTTCGTCTATCACAAGCGAAACCCTGGCGAACATGCCTGATTTAAGCTTATGCTCTTTATTCTTGATGTTTATTTCAATAGGCGCTGTCCGCGTATCCTGATCCACAACAGGGCTTATCTTAGAGATCTCGCCTTTAAATGTTTCGGCCGGGTAAGCGTCAACATTTATCTCGGCGGACTGGCCAAGCATAATTTTGGACAAATACTTTTCCGGGATATCAAGGCTTATTTTTACATTATCCATATAGACCACGAGCGCGATCGGTGTCGCGGGACTGACGCTGGACCCTATATCCACATAAACCCTTCCGATGATCCCTGTAAGAGGGCTCTCGACAGGGGCTTTTTCAAACTTAAACCCCACTTCATCCCTGTCTATATAAGCGACAATGTCCCCTTTTTCCACGACAGCGCCTTCTTCTTTGACTTTTTCCAGGATCTTGCCGCTTACCTTCGGATACACAGCGGCCTCTTCCTGCGCTTTTATGTTTCCCGAATAATCAAGGGTCGTCTGAATGTCCCTCAGCGCCACTTTTTCCGCCCTGACAGGGATAGCTTCTTCTTTCGCGGCTTTTATTTTTTCGCCGCACCCTGAAACAGAAAAAATAGTTATAAAAAACAACAGGTAAATATATCTGGACATAAAAACTCTCCTTTTCGTTTATCGCTATAACTGCAATATAATATCGTTCCTCTCCAATGTCAAGCCTTCCGCCTTTTCAAGGTTGATGCCGGCTATATTGTAATCTATCAATGCCTTTGTGTAATCCAGTTCCGCCTGCGCGAGGGCATCCTGGTAATCAAGCATGTCGTGCGTGGAAACCTGGCCCGCGGCGTATCTCTCCTCTTGCGCTTCATAATTCGTTTTTTCCTTATCCATAGAAAGTTCTGAAGCCGCGACCTGCCTGTACTGGATATCCACTTCCCTTACCTTGTCCCTTACATCCAAAATTATATTTTGTTCCAGTCTTTTAAAAGCGATCAATGCCTGCGCCTTTTCCAGCTGGACCTGCTCATATTTTGCCCTATCGCCGCTGCCCCACGGCATGCTGAATTTTACCCCGAGGCTCCAGTCCTTATACTCGGGCCCTATCTTATCCAGCGACTCCTGATAATCTCCGCCAAGCCCGTTCATGCCGAAACTTCCTACCAGATCGACCTCGGGATAAAGCGCGTTTTTAGCCGTAGTTATCCTTATATCCCTGTTTTTCAAATCGAGCCGCGCCTGCTGATAATCAGGCCTGGCGATAAAAGCGTTCTGGAGGCTGGCCACCAGGTCGGGGTTTTCTTTTTTATATTCCGGCATATCCAGCGCCTTTATCTCCGCGTTCCACAGGAACGGGTCATCCACTATATTGGTGACCACCTTTAATTCGTCTTCAGCTTTTTTAAGGCTGGATTCCGCGGAAATGAGCGCCTTTTCTCGTTGGGATACGGCTGTTTCCGTTTCCAATAAGTCCACGGAACTGATCAACCCTTTGCCATACCTTAGTTTATTTATAGCGGCGAGGTCTTTTGCCCTTTTCAGGGAAGAAGCTGCGATAGAATAATTGTCCCTGTAATAAATATAATTATAATAAGCTGACTTTGCCTTTGTCACGATATCCATTACGGTATTCTTAAATGACTGCTCCGAGAGGGTCTCGTTGTTCTGCGCGATCATTATATCAGCCTTGTTTACCGCTATCCCGGCGTCCTTTAAAACAGGCTGTGTGATCGTAAGCTTTGGTTCGGACGCGTAATACGGATTAATGGACTGGTAGCTGGAATTGGTTTTGTATCTTTCTCCGATGAATTCCAGCGCGTATTCCGTGCCAGTGACAAGTTTACCGGAAAGGCCGGCTGAAAGATCTATGTCCCTCATCTTGGAAACAGCCGCTCCCGCCAGGCCGGACGTGGCTGTTTCCGCGTTATAATGCATCATATATTCCGCGTTGAACTCCGGCTCGAAATCCGCGCCTGCCACGCTTACGTCGAGTTTCTTAAGCCTGGGATTTATGCCTTCTATTTTTATCTCGGAGTTGCTTTTCAGGGCATAAGCGATCACGTCCACCAGGGTCATCCTCAGTGTAGTCTTCTGGCCGCCCGAGGCGATAGAAAGAAGCCTGTCGGCCGCCGCCGACATCTCCCTGTCCATTTTCACATCCGAGGCAAAGGAGATCCCGTTGGACGCCGGTAAAAAAGCAGCTATTAATAAAACAACTATGATGTTTTTCATGTTACCTTATAATTTTTCTCGGATAATACTTCTTTTATATTGGTCAAGATCCTGAGGTAGTCCGACCTGTCGCGCTCCGAAACCCTGCCGAACACATCGATGATCATGTGCCTGCGCTGGCTGTTTATTTTTTTTATGATGCTCGACCCTTTCGGCATGAGCCTGATCTTTACTATACGCCTGTCGGAATTTTCCGAGTCTCTTGTGACGCACCCGTGTTTCACAAGCCTGTCTATCGTGCCTGTCATTGCCGCGGTGCTTACGGACATAAAACGCGCCAGCGCGCTCATTTTCGCTTCCCCGTTCCTTTCCAGGAAATCAAGTATCAGGAACTGAGGAAGCGTGATCCTGCCTTTGGAAAGTTCGTTGAGCTGGCGTTTTGTGAATTCTTTTATGATTATCGGTAAAATGTCGTTTATGCGCTCGGAAAAATCCTGCAGGGAAACCTTCATAATAAACCTCCTTAATAGTTAATGGTAGTTAACTATCAACTACTATTAATATACCATATTTAAAGGAAGAGTCAAGAACTTGGTGTGATTTATTATCTTTTCTGAAGGACCAGCAGCTGCTTCTCTGTATCTATCTTGAACACGAAATTATCTAAAAAGGACATTCCCAATAGGCCGGGGGCATTGCCCATTTCCTCGGAATCCAGCACAACAGCCTGTACATTAGAGACCCTTGCCCCTCCCACCTTTACTTCCCTTATATTTACCTGCCTGCCGTTCACTGTGCGGCCGTCAGCCACCTGGCACTGTACGGTCCGGCAGTTATTAAGGCGTATTCCTAATTTTCTGGCAATCGCGGCGGATATTACAGTTTCGCCCGCTCCTGTATCGATTATCAGATCCGTCATGACCCTTCTGTTCAGCAGGACACCCGTCGTAAGGCTGGTCCCGCGCCTGGCAAGCCTTACTATATGCCTGCCGGACGCCATGTTGACCACTGTCTTGGCGCCTTTGCCGGTGAGTTCTGCGGTCTTGCATACAATCCTGGCTGTCGTATAAACTGTTTTGCCTGCCACGCCTACAGCGGTCCCTGCCACATGGGCGACAGAACATCCTCCCATAAACACAACGGATAAGACCAGTATCAAAAACTTATGCCTTTTGCAAAAAATCATAAGCGCTCCTTAATATGCCGCCCAGGTCCGTGAACCCGATAAGCCCGATTGCCTCGTTTAAAGGCGCGAACCTGAAATCTGTTATTTCAGCGCCATCCGTTATTATATCCTTATTTTGTATCCCGCACAAAAAATATGTCACGTATTTTTTTATCCTTTCGCCTTCAAATGGCGGCCTTTTGCTTATTGTCTCGTACACGACCTTTCCTTCGAACCCTTCCGTAAATTTTAAATCTTTGAGCCCGGTCTCTTCTTTTATCTCCCTCATAGCCGCCTCTTCCGCCGTCTCGCCCGCCTCTATATGGCCCTTCGGAAAGCCCCATATCTTATTCCTGGCGCTGTATACAACAAGGAATAATATATCGCCTGCCTCTCTTTTGAAAATAACAGCTCCGGCGGAAAACTCTTTATTCATTTTACTTTCCTCGTAGCGATAAGATCCGCGTCTAAGCCCATAAAATTCTTAACAATAACATCGCCTGTATTTAATGGGCCGTTTACTTTGAGTTTTTTGATCTCATCCATTGCCTCGAATATCCTGGATCTCGGTATGGGCCTGTCTGTCCTTACAGGTATCATCTTTAATTCCAGACCGGCGGCCCGGACAACGGCAGTCAGTATCCTCATGGGATTCTCAGCCTCGGAAACAGCGTATTTTTCGCCTTTAGGGCATTCGTTTCCCGTGACCTTTACTACCCTGCAATTCTCTATATCTACGCCCAACACGCATCCCTTAGGGCATTCTATGCATGTAATTTTTTTTGTTGTCATATTCTTTCCCTACCTAAAGTAAGATTTAAGACATTGTCTTAAATCTTACTTTAGGATATAATCTGCGGCGAGTTTGCCCGCCAAAAAACTGTCCTCGGTCACGGAATCCACTATATCATATATCTTAAATGAATTCCCGCATACAAAAATCCCGGGCGCCGAGGTCCTGTCCCCCTCTATCCTTACCCCGGCGGCTTCTATAAGCTCGTTCTCGGGTATAAGCCCCACAGATACGAGCACGGTATCGCATTTTATCTCGAACAGAGAGCCGGGTATTTCACTGGAATCCGCGTCTACTTTTATCACGCTTACTTTTTCCACCCTGTCTTTTCCGTAAATCCTGGAAATTTTATGATTAAAATAAACAGGTATGTCAAAATCTTCCACGCACTGCGCCATGTTGCGCAAAAGCCCCCTGGTCTCTTTGCGTATCTCTATGATAGCCTTTACCTTCGCCCCTTCCAGCGTAAACCTTCTCGCCATAATAAGCCCTATATCCCCGGATCCCACGATCACTATTTCCCTGCCTGGCAGGAGGCCTTCTATGTTCATTAATTTTTGCGCCAGGCCCGCTGAAAAAATACCCGCCGGCCTTGTACCCTGTATATGGACCATCTCCCTTGTTTTTTCCCTGCAGCCCGTTGCCATGATGATCGCTTTTGCCTTTACTTCTTCCAGCCTGCCGGGCTTCAGGAATGTAAGTACGTTATCCGAAGTCAGCTTAACCGCGATTGATCTCAAACTGATATCTATCCCATCCATATCTTCGATCTTTTTGATAAATCGCGCCGCGTATTCGGGGCCGGTCAAAACCTCTTTAAAATAACTCAAGCCAAACCCGGTATGGATACACTGGTTCAATATCCCGCCGAGATACTGGTCTCTCTCGATAAGCAGTATATCCTTTACGCCGCTCTCGTGTGCCGAGATCGCCGCGGCCATGCCTGCCGGCCCTCCTCCGACTATAATCAAATCCCGCTTAATCATCCGCTGAACCTCTATTCATTTTTACTATCTCCGACCCTTTACCTCTTTTTGTTATGGCGGTAATGGGTGTTTTTGTTTCTTCGGCAAGGAGCTTCATTATCCGGCTTGTGCAAAACGCGCCGTGGCATCTTCCAGCCTGCGCGCGCGTCCTGAACTTTATCCCATCCATTGTCCTTGCTCCCTGCTTCACGGCATCCCTGATCTCTTTCGCGGAAACCATCTCGCACCTGCAGACAATGTCACCGTAAGCGGGATCTTTTTTTATAAGGTGTTTTGTTTTTGAAAACGGTATGTCGTGCAGATGGACCGTTTTTCTCCGATGGCCGCGGAATATCAATTTCTTTTTGAGCGCGAGGCCGTTATCCCTGAGTATGCCCGCGACCATAAGCGCTATAGCGGAAGCGGCTGTCAGGCCGGGGGATTGGATACCCGCGGTATTTATAAATCCTTTTGCTTTAGCCTCGTTCCTTATGATAAAATCATCTCCCGCTACAGGCCTTAAGCCCGCGAAATAAGCTATTATATCCTTATCGTTTATCGACGGCACCAGCCGCCTGGCAGCCGACAGGACTTTGCTGAAACCCGCGTCTGAGGTAGAAACGTCTTCTTTGTCATCGATATCTTCCGCGGTAGGCCCTATCATGGGGTTGCCGTCCGCGGTCCTTATTATCAAAACGCCTTTCGATACCCTAGACGGCAAAGGGAAAATAAGGTGCCTTGTGATATTTTCTTTTTTCTTGTCCAGGATAAACTCCTCGCCTTTACGCGGCATGATCTTGAAATCATTTATCCCGAGCATGCCGGATATCTTATCCGCGAACAAGCCCGCTGAATTAACCACATATCTGGACCTGATGGAAACCTTTGGGGTATTTATCTCAAAACCATTTCCTGCGCGTATTATATTTTCTACCGTGGCGCCGGTATAAATATCAACGCCGTTACGAACAGCGTTTTCAGCCAGGGTATACACAAGCCTGTAAGGGCTTATTATCCCGGCTGAGGGCGCGTAAAGCGCGCGAAAGGCTTCTTTATTCAGGTTGGGCTCATTGTCACTGAGCCACGCCCTGTCAACGATCTTCAGTCCCGCCACGCCGAGGAGCTCGGCTTCTTTTTTTATCCGCAGGAGTTCTCTTGCCTCGGGTTCGTCAAACGCCGTTATTAATTCTCCGGTCTCCTTGAAATCCAATCCTAATTCTTTTGATATCCTCCTGATAAGAAAATTTCCGCTGACGCAAAGTTTTCCCTTTAAAGAACGCGAAGGATTTTGCGTCCCGGGATGGATAATGCCTGAATTCGATTTTGAGACCCCAAAGGCAGGTTCTTCTTCTTTTTCAATAAGCGCGACGGTTAATTTATAGCGGGAGAGTTCCCTGGCTATAGATGTGCCGATCACGCCCGCGCCGATTATCGTTACATCGTATGTCTTCATCTAGTAAGCGTGCGCCTGACAGCGTCAAGCCAGCCTTTATATAGGGAATCCGCTTTTTCCCCTGACATTTCAGGCATGAAAACCCTGTCTTTTTTCCAGAGTCTCTTGATCTCGCTGGTATCTTTCCAATATCCAAGCGCGAGGCCCGCAAGATACGCCGCGCCCAGGGACGTAGTTTCCGTTACCCTGGGCTTCACTACATTGATCCTCAGTATATCCGCCTGGAACCTGCACAGAAAATCATTCGCGGACGCGCCGCCGTCTATCTTAAGGCTTTTTATTTTTAACCCTGAATCTTTACGCATGGCTTCCAGGACATCGCGGGTCTGATAACACATCGCTTCGAGCGCCGCTCTCACAATATGATTCCCGTTGGTGCCTCTTGTGATCCCGAATATGGCGCCGCGCGCGTCCTGGTCCCAATAAGGCGCGCCGAGCCCTGTAAGAGCGGGCACAAAATAAACGCCCGCGTTATCCTTGACTGAAAGCGCCATCTTTTCGGACTCGCATCCGCATGATAAAAGCTTAAGCCCGTCCCTGATCCAGTGTATGGCCGCGCCCGCGATAAATACTGACCCTTCCAATACATAGACAGGCTTCCCGTTATTTCCGCATCCAAGGGTAGTGATAAGCCCGTATTTCGAAATAATCCTTCTGGCGCCTGTATTCAACAAAATAAAACATCCTGTCCCGTATGTATTTTTCATGGTGCCCGGCTCAAAGCATGCCTGGCCGAACAAAGCCGCCTGCTGGTCCCCGGCAATGCCCGATATGGGAATGCCGGCCAAGAGCCTTCCCGTTCTTACAGTATAACCGAAGATGCCCGATGAGCTTTTGACTTCGGGCAGGATCTGCTTCGGGATTTCAAATTCTCTTAATATTCCAGCGTCCCACTTCATCTCCTTGATATTGAAAAGCATTGTGCGGGACGCGTTGGTGTAATCAGTCGCGTGGGCTTTTCCGCCGGTAAGTTTCCACAAGAGCCAGCTGTCGGTCGTGCCGAATAATATTTTCCCTGCCCTGGCTTTTTCCGAAACCCCTTTTACATTCTTTAATATCCACTCTATCTTGGTTGCCGAAAAATACGCGTCTACGGGGAGGCCTGTCTTTTTCCTGAAAAAGGCGCTTTTTCTTTTCAACCCCTCGCATCTCGAAGCCGTCCGTCTGCACTGCCATACAATAGCGTTATAAACAGGCTTGCCGGATTCCCTGTCCCATAAAACCGTTGTTTCCCTCTGGTTTGTAATGCCGATACCTTTGATATTGTCCGCTGGAATTTTTTTGAGTACTTTCTGGATAGAATTATTAACGCTTTTCCATATCTCTTCAGGGTCATGTTCTACCCATCCGGGTTTTGGAAAATACTGCGGGAATTCTTCGTACGCGCTTGTTATTATCCTGCCGCGCTTATCATAAATAACAGCCCTGCTTCCCGTCGTGCCCTGGTCGATGGAGAGTATATATTGCATTTGAGAATTCTCCTTCATGGTGCGCCTGGCAGGAATCGGCGCCCGCCTGCGGCGGGTCGGCCACTCGACTGATAAGCAGATGCTCCTGTTTGTCGCATCTATCAGTCTCCCTTCGATTCCTGCGTTATTCCAGCCACTGCATGCATAGCTTACATGGTGCGCCTGGCAGGAATCGAACCTGCACGACCAGCTCCGGAGGCTGGTGCCCTATCCATTAGGCCACAGGCGCAATTAGTTATTCGCCGCTTTGCTCCTCATTGCACCAACTGATAATAATTCTTTAAAGAAGTCAGGCTGTGCGCCGTCATAACGGCTAAAAAATAGGTCAGGATAAGGATTATGACGCTTATGACTATTTTCTTAACCAGTGTAAACTTCGGATTAAACCATAATAGGGGCAGGGCAAAAGGCCCGACGCAAAGAAGCGCTATGATAAAAGTCGTTATGCTAAAATACCATTTGCCTTTTTTCTTCTCCAGGTTTTCTCCACAATACCTGCATTTTATTGCATCATCTTGTATCTCTTCCGCGCAAAAAGGACATTTTTTCATATCCGCCTCCGTTTTTTTCTATTCTACTATATATCTATTCTATATAAAAGCAAATTATGGTATATTAAACAGTTATGGAAATAACTATCCAAAAAATCATCTATCCAGGCAAAAGTCTGGCTGTCCTAAACAATAAAACTATACTAACGGATGAAGGGCTCCCGAATGAAATCGTAGAAGCAAAAATTGTCAAAGAAAAGAAAAACTATATCGAGGCGAAGACCGTAAAAATAATAAAACCTTCTCCCCTCAGGGCAGTCCCCCGCTGCGGCCATTATAAATCATGCGGCCCTTATCAATATATTGACTATAAAGCACAGCTCTCTATCAAGGAATCGCAGTTAAAAGAAATTTTTCCGGATATGCCCATTACCATCACGCCTTCTCCTGAGATCTGGGGATACAGGAATAAGATCAGGCTGAGCGTTATCCGGAAAGATAAGCGCGCTTCTCTCGCGTATCACGCGCCTGAAACACAGGATAAATTCATAGAATGGGGCAACGAATGCCTTCTTGTCAGCCGTAACGTCAACGGCCTTCTTGTATCGGTTATCGAAAAAATCAATAGAGACAATTTAGATTCTATCGAGGAAATAGAGATAAGGGAAAGTCATACCACAAAAGACACGATGGCCACGGCATATGCTCCTGGAAAAATAGAAAATATACAGGGTAAACCGTATATCGAAGAAACAATCTCAGGGAAAACTTTCAGGATAGGCCCTGGTTCGTTCTTTCAGATAAACATCCCGATGCTCGATATCGTCCTCAAAGAGACGCGAAAATATCTGTCCCGGGATAAAAAAGAAATTATAGCCGACCTTTATTGCGGCATAGGCACGTTCGGGATATCGTTAAGTGATTTTGCTGAAGAAATTATCGGGATAGAATCCGACCCCGCGAATATATCTTTCCTGAAGGGCAATCTGAAACTTAACAAGATCGGGAATTTCAGGATTTACGAAGGCCCTTGCGAAAAGTTATTCTTTTCCGCCCAGGCCCGCGGTATCGATACGCTAATAGTAGATCCCCCGAGAAAAGGCCTGGATAATATGCTCTGCCAACAGATCCTTCTCAGCCCCATAAAAAAGATACTATACCTTTCCTGCAACCCCGCCACCCTCAGCCGGGATTTAAAGATACTGAACGCGTCATACACCTTAAAGTCTCTCAAATCCTTTGACTTTTTCCCCCATACCCCTCACATAGAAACTCTGGCGTTCCTGGAAAAGAAGCAATTGTAAACTACTATATAAAATTAAGTTTACAATATACACCCTGCCATATATAATAAGGGAACATTTATGACACTGTCATAAATGTTCCCTTAAGGAATGGACATGAGACTGATTATTATAACGGGGATAAACCTGATATTCTGCCTCTCTTGTTTCGCTGACGAGGACTATACACTGGAAAAGATAGTGGTAACGGGCGGTCCCGCCGCGAATGAAAACCGGAACTACCCCTGCCAGACACTACGCAGCCAGGACATCGCCGGAAAACACGCGGACTCCCTTCCTGATATTTTAAAGTGCGTTCCGGGCGTGGATCTCCGCTACCGCGGTGTTTCCGGACTGCAGGGAGACCTCTCCATAAGAGGCGCCACTTACGAACAGTCAGCCATCCTCATAGACGGCATAAGGATAAACGACCCGCAGACAGGCCATTACAACCTGGACATCCCCCTCACCAGCCTGGATATAGAAAGGATCGAGGTAATGAAGCAGGGTTCTTCCTCTATGTACGGCGCGGGCGCGCTGGCAGGCGGTATAAATATCGTCACCAAAAAGCCTTTAAAAAAATCCGTGATTATAAAAACACTGGCCGGGGAACACGCGCTGTACGGGCAGGCGTTTTCCTGCGCGATGCCGGAAAAAGACCATTTCAGCAATTTCTCGTTCGAGCACAAGACATCGAACGGCGCCAGGCCCAATACAGACTTCGATTACCAGACCTATTCATATATGTTCAATAAAGACTGGCAGGATAATTCATTCGACCTCTTAGCCGGTTACCAGGATAAAGACTATGGGGCGGACAGTTTTTATTCCAATCTTTTCAATGAAGAGGAAGAACACACCAAAACATTATTTATAAAAACAGGCGTTGATTCGGACATGTGCTCTTACGGCCTTAAAAATTCTGTTTTCCTGCGCAGGCACCATGATAAATTCATCCTGAAAAGAAATGAACCTGAATTCTCCCGCAATACGCATACCTCTTATTCATACGGGTTCCATTCCGGGATAAACTTGCCGATGACATACGGCGAGATACAAAGCGGATTCGAAATAGCCAGGGACACGATAAACTCCACGAACCTCGGCAAAAATACGAGAATGAACGAGGCCTGTTTCGCGGGTTTCGCCCCATATCCGGGCAATAAGTTCGAGCCATCCGCCAGGTTCAGGCTCGACCATTTCCAGAACTGGTCATACCAGAACTCTTTTGACGCGGGCTTGGGTTATTGGCTGATAGACAATAAACTTAAAATAAAATCTTCCTTCGGCCATGCCTTCAGGGGGCCTAGTTTTACCGAATTATATTATTCCGACCCCGCCAATAAAGGAAACCCCAATCTCGAGGTTGAAAAATCAGACAGTTACAGCGCCGGATTCGAGGCGGCTGTCCGCGATAACATCAAGATCGAATGCGACGCCTTTACGCGCAGGGTTAAAAATCTTATAGATTATACAAGACCGACCACTAATGATGTCTGGCAGGCATCCAATATCGGCAGGGTGGATTTTAAAGGCGTGGAATTAAGGGCATGCGTCAAAGAAACCTCTTTTTCTTATACCTACATGGAAGCGGATAAAGATAACGAGGGATTCCTGTCTAAATACGGCCTTGATATCTTAAAACACCAGTTGACTCTCGAGCTCGGGCACGAGGTCAGGGGCGTAAATATAGGATGGCAATTCTCCTACAACGAAAGAAAATTCGGGGAAACATATTTCATAGGAAATATCCATATCTCCAGGGCGCTTAAAAACAATAAAACTACCATAGAGCCTTTTATAAAAATAGATAATTTTACGGATACGGATTACAGCGAAGTCGCGGGCGTCATACAGCCCGGCAGGTGGATACAGGGAGGCGTAACTGTAAAATGGTAGCTAATGTCACATTTAAGACACTGTCTTAAATGTGACATTAGGGTTAGTTGCGGAGGCTAGTGACAGGCGCGGGAAGCCTGCCGCCCCTTTTCATAAAATCCTTCGAAGAATATTTATTTACGCTCATTACAGGCGCCTCGCCCAGGAGGCCCCCGAGTTTCACCACATCCCCGGGCTTTTTCCCGGGCATAGGCAGAAGCCTTACAGCCGTAGTTTTATTATTCACTATACCTATACTTAATTCATCCGCGATTATGGCGTTTATGGTTTCTTCCGGCGTATCCCCGGGTATCGCCACCATGTCCAGGCCTACTGAACAGACAGCGGTAAGGGCCTCCAGCTTATCCAGGCTGAGGGATTTCTTTTTTACCGCTTCCACCATGCCCATGTCCTCGCTTACAGGTATGAACGTGCCGCTCAGGCCTCCCACATTCCCGCTCGCCATTGCACCGCCTTTTTTTACGGCGTCCATCAACAGCGCTATCGCCAGCGTGGAGCCATGAGCGCCTATACTCTCGATGCCGAACGCCTTTATTATATCCGCCACGGAATCGCCTTTATTCGTGGTGGATGCCAGTGAAATATCCACAACACCAAATGGGATTTTAAGGTTCGCCGCGAGCTCCCTGCCGATGAGCTCGCCCGCCCTCGTTATCTTGAAAACCGTCTTCTTTATCACCTCGGACAATTCTGTCAGGCCGCAGTCCTTGTTTTTTTCCACGACGCTTCTTACCACGCCCGGGCCGCTTATGCCTATGTTCAGGGCGAAATCCCCTTCCCCCACGCCGTGAAAAGCGCCTGCCATAAAAGGATTGTCCTCGGGCGCGTTCACGAACACCACAAACCTCGCGCAGCCCGAACCGTTCCTGGTCTTCGCCGCTGTTTTTTTAAGCATCGCTCCCAGCAGGTTCACGGCGTCTAGATTCATGCCGCTTACGTTCGAGCCGGCATTGAGGAAAGAACATACATGCCTCGTCTTCGACAAAACATCCGGCAAGACTTCGAGCAACATTTTATCCGAACGCGTAATGCCTTTCTGGCAAAGGCCCCCGAAACCTCCTATAAAATCAATGCCCGCGTTATCCGCGGCCCTGTCAAGCGTAAGCGCCATCTCCAGAAACCTGTCTTTGCGCAGGTGGGCCTCCATGATAAGACTCACGGGGGTAACGGATATCCTCTTATTCACGATAGGGATACCGTATTTCAATTCCAGTTTTTCCGCCTGCTTGAGCAGGACAGAGCCGTTTTTAAGGACCTTGGTATATACCTTTTTCTTGAATGCCCTGAAATCGGAATCCACGCAGTCTTTCAGGTTAATACCAAGCGTAACCGTCCTGATATCAAGGTTCTGGTAAAGTATCATCCTGGAAGTCTCAAAAACCTCGTCTACCGTTATAGCCATATCATCATACCCTGTGCATCATTTTAAAGATATTCTCGTGCTGTAATTGTATCTTAAGTTTCAGCTCTTTCCCTATTCTTTCGAGCGCCGAATTCAATTCCCGCATGGAACGTTTATACCCGGCGACATCCACGAGCATAGTCATCACAAAAAGTCCTTCTATTACCTTCTGGTTTATATCCTCGATATTTATATTATTCCTGTACAAAAGATTGGATATCTTCGCGACAATGCCTTTTTTGTCCTTGCCTATTACCGTTATAAAGGATAGCTCTTTTTTCATGGCAATGTCTCCTATTGTTCCACTTTCGCGGCTATATTAAGGTTCTTTATACCTAACTCATTAAGGTCGTCCAGAACAGACACGATATTCCTGAATTTTACCATCTTATCCGAAAAGAGTATAACCTCAAGGTTAGGATTATCCTTGTGGGCGGCCGCAACAGCCGAGCGCAGTTGTTTTCTCGTAACAAGTTTATTGTCGAGATATACCGCGTTATCGTTCGAGATGGTTATGTTTATCTGCCTGGCGCCCGTAAAAGGCTTTCCGCTTGCCGCCTCAGGGAGATTCACTTTTATGCTGGACTGGAGGATCAGGGGCGTGGTTATCATGAATATTATCAACAAAACGAGTATGACGTCGGTAAAAGGCGTTATGTTTATCTCGGATACCACTCTTTGTCTTGCAGGGCGTGTGTTCATTTTTGTTTGCTGGAAATAATATCCAGCGTCTCGGAAGCGCACAACTCCATGTCCGCCACAAAATTATCTATCTTTTTTATAAAATAATTATACGCGATAACCGCGGGCACCGCGACGCATAAACCCGCGGCGGTACATATCAGCGCCTCGGATATGCCGTTTATGACCACGCTTATGCCGCCCGAACCTGCCCTTGAGATGTCATGAAAAGCCCTTATTATCCCGAGCACCGTGCCGAAAAGCCCTATATAGACAGCGGTGCTTCCTATGGTGCCGACTACCGACGTGAAACGGCTCAGCATATTAGTCTCCACGACAATGCACCTCTCCATGGCGCTCGATATCTCTTTCTCCCCCCTGCCGTAAGCGTTCAGGCCGGCGCACATCACATTGGCGAACGGCGTATTCGCGTCGGTACACATACCCGCGCACATGGTCATCGCGTGCCTTATATTATCCCGGGCCAGCTGGTTCTTGACATCCGTCATGAAATCTTCCCTCCTGACCCTGGACCGCCTGTTATAATACAAGACCCTCTCTATTATAATGGCTATGGATATTATTGAACACAATATAAGGACATACATTGTGACGCCGCCGTTAGAAATCAACTGGAACATTCCCATCTCAACACCTCCTCATAAAGACTTTAGATAAAAAAACCTCAGGATGAATAACGCCGATAAAAGATACACAAACCATGATACTTCCCTGCCGCGGCCCGTGAATAACTTAAGGGCGCTGTAACTTATAAAACCGAACGCGACGCCTGTGGCGATGCTGAAAGTGAAAGGCATTATCAAAATTACCAAAAACGCCGGTATAGACTCCGAGTAATCATGCCAATCGATCTTATTTATCGAGCGCAGCATCATGCTTCCGACTATTATAAGGCTCGGCGCGGTAACCGGGTGGAGAAGCCCCCCGCTATTCGTAACATATCCGCCGCCTATCATTTTTATAAGCGGGAAGAAAAATAAAGCCGCCAGGAACGCCATGCCTGTCACGATATTCGCCAGCCCTGAACGGCCGCCGCTCGCTACGCCTGACGCGCTTTCGACATAACTCGTTACTGTGGGAGTACCGCACGCCGCGCCCACGCATGTGCCTACCGCGTCGCTGAGCAATGCCTTTCCCGCGCGCGGCAGTTTACCCGCCTTCATAAAACCGCCTATCTCCGCCACGCCCGCGAGCGTACCTACGGTATCAAAAAGATCCATAAACAAGAATATGAATATCACGGACAAAAGGCCCATGTTGAACGCCCCCGCGATGTCCATTTTTAAAAAAGTAGGAGCCATCGAAGGAGGGGCGGATACAACACCCTGGTATTTTACCACCCCCAGGAACATGCCTATAAGCGCCGTAATCAATATCCCCCATAATATCGCCCCTTTGATCTTTTTGATCAGGAGCGTAGCTGTTACCACGAGCCCTGCCATCGCGAGGATACACGGAAGGCTTGTGATATCGCCCATTGTGACCAGGGTCGCGGGATGCGCCTTGACAAACCCGGCATCCATAAGCCCGACAAAAGCGATAAGCAGGCCTATGCCGGCCGCGATCCCGTATCTCATAGAGGCGGGTATCGCTTCGATCAATAACTGCCTCATCCTGACCAGCGTCAATATTATAAAAACGAGCCCGCTTATAAAAACGCATCCGAGCGCGGTCTGCCACGGGATGCCCATCGTAATACACGCGGTGTAGGTAAAGAACGCGTTTTCACCCATACCCGGAGCGAGCGCGATAGGATAGTTGGCGTACAATCCCATTATAATAGTGGCTATGGCGGCTGATACACAGGTCGCTGCCATGGCTGAACCGAAATCCATGCCTGTCTGCGAGATCATGGCCGGGTTCACAAATATTATATACGCCATTGTCATAAAAGTGGTGATGCCCGCCACCACCTCCACGCGTATATTAGTGCCCAGCTCCTTGAGTTTAAAAAATCTCCAGATCAGATCTTTCATATCTTTTGTTTCAAAAGCGCGAGATAGATAATATGCTGTTTCTCCTCGTCTATAAGTTTCTTTACGATCTCTTTCCTGGAGTCCGCTGTAAAATTTATCAACTCGTTAAAAAATATAATGGAATCCTTCTCGAACCCTATGCCGTATGAAATAGCGTCCAGCGCCGTCTTTACGCTGGCGCTGAATCTCTCAGGAGAGACTTCTTTATAAAGCTTGTCGTCCAGGAGCGCCTGCATATAAGAACTCATCTCGCCTTCATAACTCTCTGTCTCAGGCGCTTCTTTTATGGAAGCCTTTATGCCGCTGAATTTTTCGATGTGAGTTTCTTCCCAATCCCTTAATTTACCGAAGAGTTCCCCTATCTCTTTATTTCCCTTGAATCTCTCCGCGCAAAGGCTGTAAAAATCCCTTCTCTTCTTCTCTTTCTCTATCCCGAGTTCCACTATTTCCGATATATTGAATATGTTCATGCGAGCTCCTTTTTTATCCTGTCCGGCATGGCTATGGGTTTCATTGCCTCGTTGACACACGCCAATACCGTCATCGCGTTCACCAGGGTAAGTTCCCCTTTTTTTATCTCCTGCCTGAAACGTATCGAGGAAAAACCTATTTTCTCAATCGCGGTAAAAATCCTGATGACATCCCCGTACCTGGCGGGCGACTTGTAATCTATCTCCACGCGCACGACCGGGAACAGCACGCCCTCGCGGCTGTAAACCGGGATATCTACGCCTTTCGAGAGGCAGAATTCCGACCTCGCTTCTTCAAGATGCCTGAGGTAATTGGCGTAATAGACCACGCCTCCCGCGTCAGTGTCGTGATAATATATCTTTTTTTCTATGTAATGTGCTGCCATATCGTCGAATGTATAAATTTTACAGCATCCCGGGTTTTAATGCAATCAGAAATTTGGCCTTAAGCATACCTTCGTCCCATTCGCCTTCCGGGGTGGAATCCCATACTATGCCCCCGCCTATGCCCATCTCTCCATGCCCGGAGCGGAGCAAGAGGGTGCGGATAGGTATATTAAAGAAAAGGTCTCTCGCGGGCGTGATATAGCCGATAGCGCCCGTATATATCCTGCGCTCTTCCCGCTCGAGTGATTTTATAATCTGCATCGCGCGTATCTTGGGCGCGCCTGTAACAGAGCCGGAGGGGAAAAGCGACGCGAACAGCTTGTAAATGTTTATGTCTTTCTCCAGCCTGCCCGTAACAGTGGATGTCATCTGGAACAATGTCTTATACCCCGCCACTTCAAAAAGCCGGGGCGCATCTATACCTGAACCGATCCTGCCGAGGTCATTCCTTAAAAGGTCGGCTATCATTACGTTCTCCGCCCTATTCTTGGAGTCGTATTGAAAGCGCACGCGCGAGGCGATATCGGAGATCGCGTTATTGCCGCGGCGCCATGTCCCCTTCATGGGCTTTGTTATCGCCCTTGTGGATTCTTTTTTGATGAACATTTCCGGTGAACATGAAAGGATATGAAAGCTATCGGATTCTATGTACGCGGGATAAGGAACGCGCTGTTCCCTTAAAAGCAGGTTATAAAGAGAGAACGGGTCCTCCCTGAATTCGAACAGCAATTTTACGCAATAGGTAATCTGGTACACCTCTCCCGCGGCTATGTAATCGCGTATGGTATTTATATTCGAAAAATAATCATCCTGTGTGATATTTAACCTGAGGTTTTTAAAGGTATCAAGGGAAAGGCCGGCGGGCGGTTTGAGCCCGCGCCCGGCGGGACGCTTATAAGCCCCGAAACAGATGAGAGGAAAATCGTATTTTTTGTTTTCCCGAAGTTTTTCTTCGAAGCAATACCCCGCTTCATAAGACACGAAGCCCGCCAGATAATACCCGCGCCTAAGCGCGTTCTCTATATCATTGAAACAAGCGGCGAACAAGGAAGGGTCAAAACACGTTATTATAAATTCCGGATCCTCGAAAAGAAGCGGCTTTTTTTCGAACTGGATCAACACTTTCATGTTTAACGGTAGTATCTATTGCCATTGCCGCGGCGCGGCGCGTGGTTCTTCTGCCTGTAATGGTTTTTTTGGTATCTTTTATCCGGGGACTGCTGGGAAGAGGATTGGCTGAATTGTTCATGCGAGACATCCGGATGTTTTGAAATAGGCAGGGATGCCCTCATGAGTTTCTCTATATCGCGTATATCGTTTTTCTGGTCGGGCGTAGCGAAAGATATCGCGTGGCCTTTATGGCCTGCCCGGCCTGTGCGGCCGATGCGGTGCACGTAATTTTCCGTGTCGTCCGGAAGGTCATAGTTGATGACCAGTTCTATCCCTGTCACGTCTATGCCCCGCGCCGCTATATCGGTAGCGACCAGCACTTTATACTTTCCGGACTTGAACCCGGACAACGCCTCGCGGCGCTGGCCCAGGGAACGGTCGGAATGTATTTCCGCGGCGTTATGCCCCATACCCCTGATCGAACGCGTGATCTTTCTGGCATTATGTTTTGTGCGGGAAAATAAAAGGACCGGCCCGTGATATTGTTTCAAAAGGCTGTCAAGGAGGCGCAGCTTGGAATCTTTTTTGACCACGAATACTTCCTGGGTCACTTTTTCCGCGACGGTGCCGGAAGGGGCTATCTCCACGCTGACCGGAAGTTTCATATATTTGGCGGCTATCTCCATTATCTCCCTTGGCATGGTAGCCGAAAAAAGCATTGTCTGTCTTTCCTTGGGCATAAAACGCAGGATCTTTTCCACCTGGGGGGCAAAACCCATATCAAGCATACGGTCGGCTTCGTCGATTACCAGCATTACCGCGTCGTCGAGCATTATGTTCCAGTGGGTCATGTGGTCTATAAGCCTGCCCGGGGTCGCGATCACCACGCGCGGTTTACTATTAAGCGCCTTGATCTGCGGGCCCATGGGGGCGCCCCCTATAAGGCAAGCCGTGCGTATCCCGAACTGCCTGACTATCGGCTGGAACGCCTCGTCGATCTGAATGGCTAACTCGCGCGTAGGCGCCAGTACCATGCCTATGCCTTTTTTCTGGGCCAGTATCTGGATCATAGGTATGGCAAAGGAATGCGTCTTGCCCGTACCTGTCTGGGCGATCCCTACGATATCCTTGCCCGCGATCGCCAGCGGTATAGCTTTGAGCTGGATAGGCGTGGGCGTTTTGAATTTTATGCGCTCCAGTATATCCAATATCTTCGGAGCTATGCCCAATCCGTAAAAACTTTGCGCGGGATTTTCTATCATAGTCATTTAGAGCCTCTGCAAGCGCATTCCTGCACTAATAGCCCTTGGTGAACATGGCAATAGTCTTCGTGATTGTAGATACTCAGGGTATGCTTGCAATGCAGGTACTTACATTTTCTGCCTTTGGCAGATGTCCTTATTTTCTTGATGATAACTCCTGACTTTTTAGTCCTTTTTACTAGTTGTTTTATTATACCACGTTAAAAGGATTTGTAAACCTAAAGTTTTTTAATCAGGTCCCGCGCCACTTTTTTTCCGGCGAGAAGCATGCCGCCGAACACCGGGCCCATGCGCGGGCCGCCGAATACCGCGTTGGCGCACATGCCGCAGGCATACATGCCCGGGCAGATCTCTTTCGAATTATCCACGATGGTATCTTCCCCTACTTCCGCCCACATGGATTCCTCGCCCATGGTCTTGCCTGTCTTCGTATTAAGGGGGATGCCGGATTTTCTCTCGACTATCCGCGCCACTTCAGCGGGGTGGCCTGTGGCGTCCACCACAAATTTGGCGCGCATGGTAACAGGGTCCACATGCAGATGCGCCATCTCGACCGCGGTCCAGTTCAGCACCAGCCCCGTCACTCTTTTATCGCGCACCATCACGTCCTCGACGCTCACAAGGTTAAATATTTTCAACCCGGCTTTCATTGCCTTAGAGCAGATAGTGGAAACCGACTCCACTGAATCCGCGAGGTAATAACCTTCTTCATAAGGCCTGTACCTGATATCGAACTCGTCCAAAATAGCTTTAGCTTTGTCCTGGACCACTATCTCGTTGAACATTATACCGCCGCCCCACATCCCGCCCCCGACCGAAAGTTTCCTCTCGAAAAGCGCCACTTTTTTCCCTGCCGCCGCGAGATAATAACCGCATACCATGCCCGCGGGCCCCGCCCCTACGATCGCCACATCGACATCCAGCGAATCTATTAATTTTTTGCTGTAGGATTCGATAATGGCTTTAGATATCTTGATCTCATCCAATTGCATTTGCGCCCCCTTTCCAGTATAAAAAAATAACCCTTACACACAACGCGTAAGGGCCGGAACAATTAACATCTTTCCCTACGCTGGCATTATCCAGTTCAGGTTCAAAGGGTAATCCGTTCGCTCCACGGAACTCTCAGGCCGCGATCCAGCGGCCTCCCCGTTATTTATCTTATTAAATCATTTTAAAGCGCGATTGTCAACTTAGAAACGCGCTGAAACGGTTTTCCAGTTTATATTCCTGAAAAAGCTGTCGATATATTTTTCTCTGTCAAGCTGATAGTCTGTCATATACGCGTGCTCGAATACGTCCATTACCAAGAGTGGCGTCGCTCCGGCGATATGCGCCGTATCATGCTCATTTATCCAGGAATTCACGAGCTTCCCTGTTTTAGGTTCCAGGTAAAGCACGACCCAGCCGATACCGCGCATCATACCCGTGGAAATAAAATCCTTTTTCCAGTCGTCGAAACTCTTGAAATCCGCGGCGATTTTCCTATAGAAGGCGCTTCCAGGGTCAAGAGGTTCTTTACCTCCGAGGTTCTCGAAATAATATTCGTGCAGGAGCGCGCCGTTGAATTCCCATCCGAGCCTGCGTTTTAACTCCGCGTATTCAGGGGTACGGTCCTTCCCTTCGCTGGACAGGATATCGAGTTTTTCAAAAATAGCGTTGGTGTTCTTTATATAGCCCTGGTAAAGCTTGAAATGATCGCCGAGAAGCGTGTCGCTGAATCCGCTCATCCCGAGCAATCCGGAAAAATCTTTTGTCTGGATACGGGATGCGGAAGGTATCGGCGCTTTTTCAGCTGTCTTTACCGGCTGAGCATGCGTAAACATATTGAATGCGATTACTACCAGGACAGCTATTATGACAAAAATTAAAATTTTCATACGCGCCTCTCCTTTTGTTTATAAATATACCACATCCTCACCGTGATATAACGAAAGGAATAATAACATGTATTCCCTGATATGGCGTGTGATCAAAAAGTTGTTCCTTATATGCTCCCTGCCGTTCTCTCCTAATTTTTTAGCGTATGCCGGGTTCGCCAGCAATTGTTTGATGGCAAATCCCGCGCCGTCTATTGAATGGCACAATAAGCCGGAATATTTATGTTTTACCTGGAGGGGGATGCCTCCCACATTTGACGCCACTACCGGTTTGGCTTTCCATAACGCCTCCGATACGGTAAGGCCGAAGCCTTCTTTCAGAGATTTTTGTATTATCACGTCGGAGGCGCGCTGCAGCGCGTTGATGATTATATCATCCTGCGGCAATAATAATACATGGATATCTTTATCGTCCTTCGAGCGCTCCATAACCTCTTCCAGTACCTGCACGCCCTCTGGATCATCCGACGCGCCTCCCCCGGCCAGTATAAGCATGCAGTCTATATATTTTTTTACGCCCTTGTACGCCTCGATAACCCCGATAGGGTCCTTCAAGCGGTCAAAGCGGGATATCTGCGTGATTATCGGCTTATCCTTTTTGATGCCGTATTTTTCAAGCACCGAATCTACTACCTCCTGCGGCAGTTCTTTGTTCTTATCGCTCAGGGGGTCTATGGACGGTGATATCAGGAACTGCCTTATGGACAGCTTCTGCGAAAAGTTGGGCGCGGAAAATACCGCGGCGTCATAATCTGTTATAAAACTTTCCAGGAATCTCCATACCCGCCTATCAGGATCGGACACATCGACATGGCAGCGCCAGAGCCATTTATTCCCGGCTCTCTTCTTTACCAGCGCTATGGGCTGGGGGTCGTGCACGAACACTATGTCGCCGTACGTATCCAGCGCCTTTATATTTTCCCGGCTGGTTTCCACGAATATATCGAAATCGTTCCGGGTTATCTGTTCGCGTTTTCCATGCAAAGCGTTATGGAATTTCTTTGTCACCTCAAAAAACCTGGCGCCGCCCTTTATGACATCCCATTTGTTGTCCACGCCCAACTGCTTAAGCAGGGGCGTCATGCGGCTGAGTATCTCGGCGACCCCGCCTCCGACCGCGGTAGAATTGACATGCTGGATAACCTTTCCTTTAAGCCTTTCCGCCAGCAAAAACAAATCATCTATGGTGGATTTCCCTGCTATAGGTATATAATCTTTTATGCTTATACTGCCCATTATCCGCCCTTTAATCTCTGTCCCACTATCTGGATGATAGTCCTTCTTAATTCCTCGAGTGTATGTGTATAGGGGTCCAGCCTCGAGATCCTGTCCGCGAGTTCCTTGTCCCCGATGGATGTCTCTATCCAGGCTGAAAAATCATTTGTTTTTTTCTCAAGCCTCAAACGCGCCTCGAATATGTGAAAATATATGGAATCTATCGTTACCTTGCTCATGATAATACTGAACTCTCTCAGGTCATACGCTATATGTTCGGTAGGTAAAATAAAACTTACGGATTTTATAAAATGGAACTCGCCGCCTTCGCCGGCGAACCTTAACCTGGCCAATGGATTCTTTCTAAGATAACCATCTATGGTGGAGGTAATCTTGTCCCTGATACCGCGGATAGTGGAAAACCGGACGGTATCTATGCTGGCCAGCCTTTCGCCCAGTTCATTCTCGCCCAGGACATTACTTACCCAATAGGCAAAATCATTGGGGGGCTCAGGGGAAAGGTACTGGTGCTGTTGTAAAAACCTGTGCGTGTGGTGATATATAGACGAGCCGGAAATATCTTTGAGTATTTTCGACAACTGGCTGAGATTCGACGCCCTAAGGCCGGTCAATTCCGAGAGATGCAGCCTTGTGAAAAACTTGAAAGGTTCTTTGGCTTTGGTCAATTCCTGCATACAGCCCCGTTCTTTATCTTCAAAACCTCTTTTAAAAAATCTATCACTTCTCCTGTGCCCCTGACGAAATATTCCGCCGAAGACCTTCCGGGTTTCCCGACGAACACCGTCAGCCCCCTGCCTCTCAGCGCCCTGAACGCGTCCTCATCCGTAACGTCATCTCCTATATAAACAGGCAGGCTTGGCTTTTTACCCGCTCTGGTTTTCACCTTCGATAACAGCCACAGGACGATCCTGCCTTTGTCCTGCTTCAAATCAGGCCTTATCTCCAGCACCTTTTTACCCGTCGTTATCTTTATTCCCGCGGGAACGCCGTAACGCTCCGCTGTCTTATAAAAAATGGTTTTCAGGGCAGGTATTTTTTTAGCTTCAACAAGACGATAATGGACGCTTAATGTCAGGCCCTTATCTTCTACAATAGCCCCCCTGATAACAGACAATTTTTTTTTCAGGATGGTTTTGAGCTTTCTGAGCGCAAGTTTATATCCCGGCAAAACAGGCGTCTTGAACTTAATGCCCGCGCCCTCTATTTCCAGGCCGTGGTTACCGGCATAGCTTATGTCTTTTAAGTTTACCATATCCTTTATATTTTTCAAAGACCTCCCGCTTATGACAGCCACCCTGCAATCCGGATTTTTCGCCAAACCCGAGAGCGCCTTCAGCGCGTTCCCGGAAATAACCGCTTTATCCGGCCGCTGGGCTATAGGCACCAATGTACCGTCATAGTCCAGGAAGAGAAAAACAGGCCTCTTTTCCAATACATCTTTTAACTTGTCCAATTGAGAAAATAAATACTTCATGCTTTCATCATACCATTTTCCATAAAAATAACATAGCTAAAATACAAGATATGGGGCGGCTTTGCCCATGCCTCTTTGGGATCCATTGCGCGTTGCGCAGGCGCAGGCAAGGTCATACCTGGAATCACGCGACAATATATCAAGTTTTTCATCCGTGCCTATACTTTTATTGATCAATACCATGCTTCCTGCTTTGTCAATATAAGCTAAGTTTACATCCCGGAAATAAGTTCATTGCCTTTTTCCTGCCATTCCTGGAGCCCGCCTTTATAATCAAGCACGTTATAGCCCAATTCGGATAATTTTTGGGCGGCAGCGGTAGAAGCTGTGCACTGGAAACTGCCGCAGTACACTATTATATTATCGTCCATGGATAAGCGTTCCGCGGCTGTTGCCTCATCTATTTCATCAAGGGGAAATGACAGCGAGCCTTCTATGTGCCCTTCATTGTAACTTTCCCCGGCAAGCACATCGAGAAGCTTATAATCTTCCCCGGAATCCCTTATGTCCATGAACTGGTCATAAGTTATTTCTTTTACCCCGTTTTTCGCTTCAACCTCATCCGCGATATCCGAATAAACACCGCAGAGCCCGGTACCCGCGCACAATAACGTAACCGCGCACGCTAATACAAATATTTTAGTAAACATGTAAACCCCCTTTTTTACACATTATTGCACAAGGCTGATAACCTGTGAATGGAGTTATTCTGTTTTTTTCTGACTTTTCTCTACTACGAGGGATCTTCGTTTATGGCGCGGATCAATTTGCAGAGCCTGCCATAGTCCCGGAGATTAAAGTCCATGACAAGACGGGGGAGATCGAGATATTCTTTTTTCTGGGCCTCCTCTTTCAGGGGAGGCGAAAGCGTTATCCTGCCGCTCGCGAGGATATCTTTGAATTCCTGGTTTATAAGATCCAATGTTTTTCCGGAGATATTCCTGTTCAGCCTTAATACGGTCGTGCCCGAGACATACCTTATCGAGTGATAAACCCTGTAAAAATTTTCTATATACCTGATCGCTTCGCCGGGACTTTTCGCGATATAAAAAAGATCGCAATCTTCTTTTTTTATGTAACCGTTCCCGACCATCTGTTTATCCAGGAATTTTTTCCAATCAGCCCAGTAGCTTGAGCCTTTCGGTTCCATCAAGACTACAGGCCTCGGCCTGGATTTACCGGTCTGGATCAGGGTAAGCGCCTCGAATCCCTCATCATTAGTGCCAAATCCGCCCGGGAAAAGCGCGGTCGCGTCCGTCTCTTTTATAAAAATCAACTTCCTGGTGAAAAAATATTTAAAATTAATTATCCTGTTTTTCTCGTTTATATACGGGTTGGGCTTTTGCTCGTGGGGAAGGCGGATATTGAGCGCGAAATCTTTTCCGTCGGCGCCTTTATTGCCCGCTTCCATCACTCCCGGGCCGCCGCCTGTCACGATCATATACCCTTTTCCCGCCATTTTCCTGGAAAATTCCTCCGCCATTTTATATTCGCCGGAGCCGGGTTTCGACCGGGCGGAACCGAAGATTATCACTTTTTTGACATTCCTGTAAGGGGAGAATATCTTGAAAGAATACCGCAGTTCTTTCAGCGCGTTATTTACAAGTTTAAGGTCTCCCCTGTCCCCGGATTCCATGCCCAGCTTGACAGCTGTCGTAAGTATCTCGCGCAGTAAAGACTCTGTATCAAGGGAACCTGATCTCGCGGCAAGTCCGCTTATCAGGTCATCCGCCGCTTTATCCCCTATCTCATATTCTTTCGGCGTATTTTTAATCATTTATGTGGCTTTCGGTAAATTTAATGATCTTATTCATCATATCCACAGACTCAACAGGATATTTCCCCGCCGCGGTCTCTCCTGAAAGCATCAGGAAATCAGAACCGTCGAATATAGCGTTCGAGACATCCGTGACCTCAGCGCGCGTAGGCCTCGGGTTCTCGGTCATGCTCTCGAGCATCTGGGTAGCGGTAATAACGAATTTTTTCATGGCGTTGCATTTCCTGATTATCATCTTCTGTATTATGGCTATCTCGTAGATAGGCAGTGACACGCCCATATCTCCCCTGGCCACCATTATCCCGTCGCAAACCGCCATTATCTCGTCTATATTCCTGATGCCCTGCCGGTTTTCTATCTTGGCGATAATCTTACATCCGGGAAGGGCGTCTTTAACCATATCCCTGAAACAAAGGATATCCTGTTTAGACCTCACGAATGACTGGGCAATATAATCTATTTTATTTTCCACGCTGAATTTTATACCCAGCCTGTCTTTATCAGTCAAGCCCCTGAACTTAAGCCTGATATCAGGTATATTCATGCCCTTGTGTTCTTTGAGTATGCCGGGCGCCGTTACTTCCGTTACCAGGTATTGTTTAGTAACGGAAGTGACCTTAAGCGCTATATTACCGTCGTCGATATATATGAAACAACCTTTCTTTATATCGCCCAGCGGCCCTTTATAATCAAATGGTATCGCTTCCCGCGCCCGGGCGTCCGGATCATTGGTCAATAGAAGCGTTTGTTTTTTCCTCAGGGGGAGCTCTTTTTTAAGCTTTCCTATCCTTATCCTGTAACCTTCCAGGTCGCCGAGGATCCTTATATGCCTGGAATATTTCTTATTCAGGATATTTATCGTATCCAGATATTTTTTATGCTCCGCGAGAGACCCGTGGGAAAAATTAAGCCTTGAAACGTCCATGCCGCTAAGCATCATTTTTCTCAGGACAGGATAATTCCGGCTTGAAGGGCCGATAGTGCAGATTATTTTAGTCTTAACCATTAGATATATTATAACCTTATGACGGGTTAAAACAATGGAAAAAACAGCCCAACTTCCTATACCACAAGGAATATTTCTCAGCCAACTCTTGTATCAAAATAATCCCATGACATTATCATTTTCATCTAAGTCAATATGTGTTCCTGCGGGTTCCGAGGGGAGCCCCGGCATGGTGCGCATCTCACCGCATAATGGATATAAAAACCCTGCCCCGGCTGCCACGCGTATATCGCGGATAGGAAGGGTAAATCCTGTTGGCCTGCCTTTTAAAAGCGGGTCATGGGAAAGAGACAAATGCGTCTTTGCCATACAGATAGGTAATTTATCATAGCCAAGTTTAGTATAAAGTTCTAACTTTTTTGCCGCCTCAGGCAGATACTCAACCTTTGCGGCGCCATAAATCTTCGTGGCTATTTTTTCTATTTTTTGCGTGATCGGTTCATCCAGCGAATATAGGAATTTAAAATTAGACGGCTTCTCCGCGGCCTTTACTACTGCCCTGGCAAGGTCTTTTCCGCCCTCTCCGCCTCTTAGCCACACATCGCTTATTACAGCGTCACTAGCGCCCGCGGCTAAGGCCTTTTTCTTCACTGCTTCTATTTCTTTATCAGTATCAGTAGTAAATTTATTTATCGCTACTACGGCAGGCAGTCCGAATAAGCTTATATTCTCAATATGTTTTTCCAGGTTTACCGCGCCCTGTTCGATCGCTTCTATATTTTCCTTTAATAGATCTTCACTCAAAGGCTTTCCAGCCACTACCTTAAACCTCCCGCTATGCATCTTTAGCGCCCTGATGGAACATACAATTACCACTGCGTTTGGCACCAGGCCGCCGATACGGCATTTAATATCAAATGCCTTCTCAGCCCCGCAATCAGCGCCGAACCCGCTTTCAGTAACCACATAATCGCTCAGTTTAAGAGCGATCCTGTCCGCGATAATAGAGTTATTCCCATGCGCGATATTAGCGAAGGGGCCCGCGTGCACAAAACACGGAGTGTGTTCGGTTGTCTGCATTAGCGTAGGCTTAATAGCATCCTTTAAAAGCACTGCCATTGACCCGGCTACCTTCAGGTCCTCGGTAGTAACAGGCTTCCCCTCCCGGGTAAAAGCCACTACTATCCTGCCTAAACGTTCACGCAGATCCTTTAGGTCGCTCGCAAGTGCAAGGATCGCCATGACTTCGGATGCCACTGTAATATCAAAACCTGTCTGGCGCGGGATACCATCATCCTTGGACCCCTGGCCTATAGTAATATTGCGTAAAGCCCTGTCGCTCACATCAACCACCCTTCTCCAGAGTATAGCCGCAGGGTCTATATTTAGTTTATTTCCCCTGAAAAGAGAATTATCCAGGAATGCCGCGCAGAGATTATGCGCCAGGCCTACGGCATGCACATCGCCTGTCAAATGCAGATTAAAATCTTCCATTGGCACCACCTGGGAATGTCCGCCGCCTGCAGCACCGCCCTTTATACCGAATACAGGCCCCAAAGACGGCTGTCTTATACAGGTAGAAACCTTTTTACCTATTTTGGCTAATCCTAATGATAGACCGATCGTAGTAACGGTCTTACCTTCGCCAAGCGGCGTAGGTGTTATAGCGGTGACATCTATATATTTACCGTCACGCCTATCCTTCGTACGCTTTAAAATAGAAAGTTCCACCTTTGCCTTAAACTTACCATGAAGTTCCAGTTCATCCTCGCGGATACCTATTTTCTTGGCGATTTTTACAATCGGCGTTAATTTCACTTCACGGGCGATCTCGATATCACTTTTCATAATTATCCTTTCTATTTATTTAACGCGAGTTGAGCTCTTTTTATATCCTGCGAAGTTGCCGGACGCGTATTGCGCAAGGGATATTTGAGTTTCATATATTCCCATTTATGTTTGCCGAGAGTATGATATGGAAGGAATTCGAATTTTTCGCAAAACTTTAGCCTTGCGAGGATCTTTTTTAGCGCCTCCATATCTTTTTTTGAATCATTTAATTTCGGCACAAGCACATACCTTAACCAGTAATGCGTTTTCTTTGACTCAAGGATGTTTAAAAACTCCATGACCTCGCTTAATTCTCTTGATGTTATCTTTTTATGGAGACTCGCGCGCGCGGCCTTTATATCTACGATAAAAAGGTCTGTAAGCGCGATGAGTTTTTCTACAAGTTTCCTGTCGGGCTTATTAAAAAAAGCGCTCGTATCAACCGCTGTATGAATATCATTCAGTTTACAGAGTTTAAACAGTTTTATCAAGAAATCTATTTGTAAAAGCGGCTCCCCTCCTGAAACAGTAATGCCTCCTTTGGATGCTCTTATATACGGCATACAGCGCTTTACTTTTTCAAGCACCTCTTCCGGACTCATATCAAACCCGGACTTCAGCTCCCAAGTATCAGGATTCTGGCAATAAAGGCACCTTGCGCTACATCCCTGCAAAAACACAAGGAAACGTATGCCCGGCCCATCCTGTGTCGCGAAACTTTCTATTGAATGGACCCTTCCAGCTATAGAGTTTTTCTTACATGCTTTCATGAAATGTCCTTGCCAGGACCTCTCTCTGCTGTTCACCTGACAACTTATTAAAATGAACAGCGTATCCTGACACGCGGATAGTTAACTGCGGATATTTATGCGGATGCTTCATCGCGTCTTTAAGCGTCGCCTTATCTATCACATTGACATTCAAGTGCTGTGCGCCTTTAATAAAATATCCTTCGAGTAAACCCGCGAGGTTCGTTATCCGCTCGTCCTTAGTCTTCCCCAATGTATCCGGCACAGTGGTAAATGTGTTCGATATACCATCCCTGCATTCGGAATAAGGGATACTCGCTACGGAATTTAAAGATGCCACTATCCCGTTTTTATCCCTGCCGTGCATGGGATTCGCGCCTGGGGCAAAAGGTTCGCCTTTTTTCCTTCCGTCAGGGGTAGCGCCTGTTTTCTTGCCATACATTACGTTCGAAGTAATTGTAAGGATAGAAACCGCGGGAAGAGAATCCCTGTAAAATTTATGTTTTTTGATCTCAGAGAGGAACGTGGTAACGAGGTCCACGACTCTCCCATCCACCCTGTCATCATCATTCCCAAATGCGTAAAAATCTCCCTTGATCTTAAAATCCGTTGTAAGGCCTTTATTATTGCGTATAGCGCTGACTTTGGCGTAACGTATAGCGCTTAAAGAATCAGCCACTACAGACAAGCCGGCTATGCCGAATGCCATATAACGCGTGAGTTCCGTATTAAGTAAAGCCATCTGCGAGCGTTCGTAATAATACGTATCATGCACTGAATGGATGATATTAAGCGCCTGGACATATGTCCTCGTGGTCCAGCGCAGGACCTGCATAAAACGCTCTTTTACCTCATCATGGTCTAGTGGCTCAGAACTTATAGGCGCTATGCCCGGGACAACTGTTTCTCCTGTGATCTCATCCCTTCCCTCATTTAGCGCGTAGAGCAATACCTTCGCGAGATTACATCTCGCCCCGAAATACTGCATCTCACTTCCGTTCTTTAAAAGCGACACACAGCATGAAATACTGTAATCATCCCCGCCTATGGAGCGCATCAGGTCATCATTCTCATACTGGATAGAGCTCGTGGTAATGGAAACTTTCGCGCAGAATCTCTTAAAATTCTCAGGAAGCCGGGATGACCACAAAACCGTAAGATTCGGCTCAGGAGCAGGCCCCAGGTTGTATAAAGTCTGTAAGAACCTGTAAGATGTCTTTGTGACCTTGTGCCTGCCGTCTATACCTATCCCCGCTATACTCTCTGTTATCCATACCGGATCGCCCGCGAATATCTCATCATATGATTTTGGCCTTAAGTGCCGCACCATGCGCAGTTTTATCACAAAGTCATCCACCAGTTCCTGAGCCTTTTCTTCAGTCAATTTTCCCAGGTTAATATCTCTTTCAATGTATATATCAAAGAAATTACTCACGCTTCCAAGGCTCATTGCTGCCCCGTCCTGTTCCTTTATGGCCGCGAGATAAGCCAGATAAACCCATTGGAAAGCTTCTTTCGCGTCTTCCGCCGGCCTTGTCAGGTCAAAGCCGTAGGAGCTACCTAATTTTATAATATCTTCCAAGGCTCCTATCTGGTCAGCTATCTCTTCCCTTAACTTTACTGCCTCCTGGGAAGAATAATCCTCTAATAGCTCCTTATCATGTTTTTTCGCTTTAATAAGCTTTTCTATGCCGTAGAGCGCCACGCGTCTATAATCGCCTATTATCCTTCCCCTTGAATAATTATCCGGCAGGCCTGTAATAAGTCCTGTGCGCCTGGCCCTTAATATATCCGTGGTATAAGAATCGAACACACCGTCATTATGCGTCTTGCGATATTTTAAATATATCTCTTTGATCTTATTATCCAGTTCATACCCATAGTCCTCGCAGGCCTGCTCCACCATGCGTATGCCGCCCAGCGGCTTTATCGCCCTTTTAAGCGGCTTATCGGTCTGCAGTCCCTTAATGATCTCAAGCTTCTTATCTATATAACCGGGCTTGTGGCTTGTGATAGTCGATACAGTTGATACGTCGATATCAAAAACCCCGCCTTTATCGTGCTCTTTCTTGAAAAGCGTAAGGCATTCCTGCCAGAGTTTTTTGGTCCTGGCTGTAGGCCCGCACAAAAATGACTCATCCCCGTCATACGGCTTATAATTCCTATTAATAAAATCCCTTATATCTATTGTTTTGTCCCAACGTCCGCGTGTGAACATATAATAGTCTCCTTTAATGAGCAGACAAGTTATGGAGCGTAGCGACGTAACTTGTAGGCCGAAGGCCGTCTGCGAATTAAACCCTTGACATTTTGCCCATGTCGAAAGAGTTTATTAGGTTTTCTATAGTCTCTTTTCTTGTCCTGCCGTTTTTAAACTGCATTTCTCTTCTAAAAGCTTCTGGCCGGGAATTAAATTCCTCATAATAAACCAACTTTACCGGCCGCTTGCTTTTTGTAGAGGAAACACATCCTTTTGAATGATATGAAAAACGTTTCGCTAAATTATTTGTATGGCCATAATATTTAGAACCATCGCTACATACTAAGATATAAAAGTAATATCCTGAATTCATGGGCAAAATGTCAAGGGCCAAAAACAATAAACGCCTGGATTCTTAAAACCCAGGCGTTCGATTTTGCGTATTCGCGCTCCCTCATGGTTTCCCATGCATGCATCGCCAGTCGCGCTTTTGAAGTAAATTGTACCTATATCTTACCAGAAATTATAAAAGTGTCAATGAAAAAGAAAAACCGCGTAGGTTACCGTAGGCATCCTACGCGGTTAAGGTGTTTTTGCCATCCCTGTCAGGCTTTCGAAAAGACGCTCAACCAAAAGATGGATTATTTGGTAATGTGGGCTTCGCTCTGTTTTGTTTTGACAGGCAACATCCCAGCAATGCAATATCTTATGTCCCGCAAAACAAAAAGCTTTTCTCAAACCTGCTAGGGCTGGTAAAACATCGAAATCAAAACCTGCGGAACTGCTGAAGTTTTAAGTTCATATCTACAGAACCATTAAGTTATTTTACTTGATTTCGAGATAGCTCCCAAAACAATATCTACTAAACCACAAAACTTTATTGCCTCTTCCCTGCTAAAATTATCAGTAATCTCATGATGTGCTGGATCACGGAAAGCCAACATTAGCCCTTTGCATATAGAAAAGAACCCTTCCTGTAAGGACTTTTCTTCACTTATTTTAAGAATGGCTTTATTGGGATCTGGATTTAATACTTTACCAACAGCATCTACTGGATTTATATTTTTCAAACCTCCCGCCTTTTTAATTCGATGATCTAATACTGTCGTTGCTTCTCTAATCACTCGATCAAACTTATCTTTAGCCATTAATAAATCTTTGCATCTATTGCGAAGCTCATCATCCTGAATTAAGTCGTCTATATTAATCAATGATTTACTGGATACCATATTTAAATTACGCTTTGATTTTAATACTCTCCCGCTCTTAATATGCCCAGCTGGTGATGACAAACTATTTCTAATGTCTAACTGGATATGAGGAGGTAAAGAATGTTGAAATGCGGCTGTCCCTATGCCTAATTCTTTTGCCCAAAGGATCAGAGCTGCTTCTGCATTAATGCTCAACCTACTCGCTCGTTTACTTATTTGTTCTCTTACGTATTTAAGTTTATGTTTAGACTTACTAGCAACTTTTAATAAAAGTTTTTTGCTTAATCTGTTCTTGGGCATTTGCAAAAAATTAACATAATTCTTTATAAACTTGGTTAATTTAAACTTTCTATGTATTCCGTAAATGTATTGTATGTTTCACAACCAGAAAAACTAGCACCTCTAAAAAATTTCTTTAGGTTACCCACTACTTTTAGATTTTTGTCAACTATGATAATTTTCTTAAACTTTTTCTTACTTTTTAATACTTTTGAAAGTATCGCTCGTAAATGATAGTCAGTTGTAATCAACGAACAACCTATTATTATTAAACAATTACAATTCTTTAATCTCAAATAAGATTCATGCCAAAGATATCTCCAGAAATCATTATTGAAAAATTTTGTATAAAGAGGGGGAATAAAAAATCTTACATACTTATCTTGCTTTAAAGTATATAGCCGCGGAGCATTTGCAATATCAATCCTTGAAACATTTTTCCTACTCAATGTTTCTTCAAGATTAGAAATTTTACCTCTTGCAAACCAATTTAGAGACCCATGTGGTTTTAAAAGATAAACATTTTTAAATCTTCTTTTCACAGCCCTTAAATTACTATAGATTATTTTAGAAGAAGCGTTGAATCCATAGCCATTTTCTGGTCTCCATCCAACACCCAACAAGGCATTATCTACTAAAGTATCATAATTCAAAGTAATAATGCTATCTCCCTCTTCCAACTTTGCAACTAATCTTGCATAATGGTCTATGTTATCTTTGTGTTTTAAATTCATTTGAAGAAATCTAAATATAGCAATTAGCAAAACTAAAAAATCTCTAATTTCAGGCCTAAAACCTTCCTTCCTTATTCTACCCCTTCCTGTTTTAAAGATAACAGGCAAATCTTTAGACATAAAAAGTGTGCTAAAAACTTCTTCCATAGTTGGATGCCTTTTGTTAAACGGCATCATTTGATCAGAAATAAATTTGCTTACACGAATAAAACAATTTTTATATCTTCTACCTTCTGGGCAAGAAATAAATCTCTTAGCGACTTCAAAAAAATCTTTATTTAATGGGGCTCTTATAACTGGCCTTGACACACCCCTCAATGCTCCCCTAGTCGCTCCAGCGCCTAATAGCATTGCAATTTTATATTTTTTCCCCTTAAAAATCATTTTCTTTTTTTATTACCTAATAATGCATTGTTTACTTGTTGTGCTTTAATCCCAAAAATATTTGCAATATCTTTATTTCTAAAACCGTGCTTATCCAGGATAACAATTTGTTCTCGTTGTAGTTTTTTTGACAGATCTGCCTGTGTGGCTATTATCCCTAACAATTTGATGACCAAATCTAACTTTTGTAATATTTCATCATCTTTAGACATATTATTTCTCCTTATCTATTATAGTCCCGTTCTCGGCAACAAATTTCTTAATATATTTATTAACTGGTTTTAATAATCTTGTTATTCGTCGCATATCGCATTGTGCCATTTTTCTGATCTGTTGATGAGGAATACCCTTTAGGGCAAGATTTACGATCATTGAGTTTTCACTAATAACTATCAATCGTTCAAGAAGCACTTTAGTCATATCTACTGAATCATCTTGCGGATTACTTTTAGGCTTTTTCTTTTCCATATTCTCCTCTCACTTTCTCTTGTTTCTTGACAATAGAACACTAACCGTATTTGGAGTAGTTCCTAGAATATCTGCAATATCTTTAGGTTTGATTCCAGCCAAAGCAAGAATTTTTACTTGGTCAGTCAACTGTTTATCCGCAGTCAAACCTGCAATCATTAATTTTATTACCATATCAACCTTCTTGCTTAAATCTGAAAGGCTTTTTTCTTCCATGTCTACTAACCCCTTTTTTTAGATAAATGCTTAATAACTGAACTAACATAATTTGACGGTTTCCCAGTTATTTTAGAGATATCTGCTGTAGATAAACCTATCTCCTTTAACAATCCAATCTGTTCCATAAATAATAAATTACTCTCTTTTGACTTCATATTCCGCAATAGCAATCTAATAATAATATCTAGTCTCTTAAGTATCTCCTGATTTTCTTGAATTTTTTCTGACATTGATTTCCTCCTTTAGGAATCTTCTGACCTTTTTTGCGCAAACGAGTGAGTAAAATACGCACAGCATTTGACGTTTTACCTAGCACCATAGCTATCTCTGCTATCCCTAATCCTCTTTCCTGAAGAAAAGATACTTGCTGTTGGTCCGAAAGGTTGCCTTCCTTTATTTTCTTTTCCAGTAGAATTGATAATATAATTTTCAAATTATTATCGATTCTTTGCAATATTCTTTCCATTTGCACCCTCCTTATTATAATCTCATTTGATTATCTATAAACTTTAGCAAATGATTGTTAATATGTCAAGCAAAAAATATACAATTTGTTAGGTAAAACAAGCGAAGTTACTATTAACAACTATTAGCGGAATGTTCTTTTTCAACTTTCAATGAAATCAATATGCCCTTAGCCTTTTTCTCAAGGAAATCTCGAGAAACTCGTTTTGCTAACTAGGGATGTCCAGATGGGACTTATGGGGGACGTGTCATCTGGGGACACTCTTCAAATAGGTGTGTCCCTTTTTGACATGTCCATATTTACCATTATCAAGTTACCTTTTTACCTAAAATTTTCTTTGCCTCTCTTATATCAATTTTAGCCTTATGACCATGCTTTTCCAATAGATGCAAAAGGTTGTTACCATTTAATAAAGTTATTGGTTTATCTTGGGCAAATTTATAGGAATCAGGACCATAATCAGCTGTGGTAACAAGAATACCTTTCATCGCTCCTTCATTAAGAACTGTGCCATATAAATCGCGAACAGCTGAAACCCCAACTACATTAGTATACCTTTTAGCCTGTATCACAATCTTGCCACCACGAATCGGATCAGGATCAAATATTACCGCATCTACACCTTCATCTCGACTTGCTCTAGTTATTTTTACCTCTCCTCCTTCGGGAACAAATTCTTTTTCAAATAGTTCTCTAATTAAGTTTTCAAAATCTTGCCAATCCATTGCCGCAATATTTGTTCCTTCATCAATTTTGCCCGCTACTTCATATGGCACTATAAATCTTTTATCTTCTTTGTTCAGTTTCATAATCGGAGCTATTGGTGCAAGTCCGTGAAGTTTGCTGCTCCCTATGCCTTTTAAAGCTTTAAAACAAGCTTTAGGTTCAATATTCTCAAGATTAATATTTAAGAAATCTTCTCTTTGCACTTGAATTGAAAGAATGCAGGCACAAACTTCTTTTCCTGTGCCGCTATCTATGAATCTAACATATCCATTGAATATAATTGAGGCGACAGCATCAATCACATCTGCTTCATATAACTCATGCATTGTCCTGAGTGTTATTTGATATAAGAGGCTATCATATAATTTATTTAAATCTGATTCAGAAATTTGTATTTCTTTGAATTGGTCTTGTGAAATGTTATATTTGACTTCCTTTAATGTCGGCAAATCTTCTATGCTTGGTAGAAAATAATCTACTAACAAAATCTTAGATTCGGGTATATATTCAACATCGAATTCCTGCGGAAAGGTATCAGGATATTGCGAATTCGACAAGATCATTTCACAATACTCTGCGATCATAGCTGGATCTTTTCTAAAATACTTTTCCTTTTTTTCTAAAATTCGTTTATTTTTCTCTTCTCTCTTTACAATATATTTTTTCTCCTCTTCTTGCCATTTCAAACTTTCTTCTTCATACTTTTCGAGTAATTTTCTATTATTTTCTTCCGTACTGTTCTTTTTTATTTTCCATTCAGAATAGGCTCGTTCGAATAAACAATTCGCCTCTCCAATTCTTTTTTGTTTTAAACTAGAAAACAACGATATAATAAAGTTTATTTTGGGCGTAAATTCTTTGTCATTTTTCTGGGGCTCAATTGGCATGGTAAATAATTCTGGACTTTTAGGCTTGTTCTTAGGGTATTTAGATTCATCCAATAAAGAATTCCAATTAATCTTGTCGTTAATGTTAAGGGTGTGTTTCAAAGTATTTTTAATACTAGTGAGTGCATCTTGCGCCTCTTTAGTTTTCTCTATGGCTGTTTGCTTTTTATCATCTTTTTCTTTGATGGCTGCTTCTTTCTTTGTTTTTCTTTCCCACATCTCGTCCCATGAAGCTTTTAATGCGGCTGCAGTTTGCCCAACAACCCATCTATCTCTGCCACGAACTAGACGGTATTTATTTAAACCTTCATGCTTAACTTCAACTTCCCACATCTCGTAATAAGCCATCCCTTTACCTCCTATAATGTATTCCTCTACTAGTATTATAGCCGTCCTTTTTAGGTACACCCTGCAAAGCAAAAAGCCAGGCTTTTGCCTGGCTTTGGTTTGACCGAACTATATACTGATAATCTGCATGATATTTAATTATAAGGCGTTATACATAGAAGCGCAAGGAGAATATGGGCCCTTATAACAAAAATATTGGGCCCCTCTTATGTTTCATATTGCGCTATATTACCCGCTCTATTTCCTCTACGATTTTCTTGTATTTCTCATGTACAAGTTTCTTGTCAAACTCCCAAAATTCATTGAGCATAGCGGCTTGCTCTTGTTTGCTAAAATACTTCATGCAAGGCAAGAAAAAATATTTATCTTCTTTTTCGATGTGTTTCGGATAAAACTCAACTAAGTCCGCCATTAGTTTTACAATATCAGATAACGCAGTTTTAACCTGTTGAGAATATTTCTCTTTGGCAGAAACCAGGCTTTTAGTAATATTGCGCGCATAAGCATGTTCCTTAACTAATTCATCCATAATATTTTTATGCTCAGGATAGAGATTCTTTTTAGCAAGATCCCGAAATAGTATATCCTCTTCCTTGCCATGATGGCATCTATCAGCATACACCCTGATAAAATCTACAGCCTTATCTATAAAAAGGATATCAACCTCGTTCTTTTTTTGGAAAATTTGTGATTTTTCCTTGAGCTGCTTAATCATCCGTTCGATCAAGCGATGCTCGATCATTAAAGGGCCCACGGGCATCATAATAAAAATCTCCTGCGTTAATTAAAAGAGAATAGGGACATCCTATTTAGGGACACCCCGCTGCTGGTTATAGATACCGAATGGACACTAACTGGTTTTTTAGCAGTCTTGTTGTGAAATTTAGCTTCTCTCATATCTCCTCCCTTTCCACCTCAAGCATACATTATAGTGGAAATATTGTAAAGTGGGAAAGTGGGATAAATTTATATGGGAAGGACTTGCTGGGGACGTGTCATTTGGGGACACTCTCCAAATAGGTATGTCCCTTTTTGACACGTCCCTATCTTCTTGCCTATCTTCTTGTAAGTTCTTATGGATAAGTTACTTGAAAATCTTTTACTTTGGCCCATGGCGTAAGGTTATGGTCATTACAAGTTTTCCGGCTCATGATATGTTTAACCTGGACACCGCGAACCTGCAATGCGTCTGCTATAAGAGAGCGATGACAACGCCACGGCACGCTTTCAGCGCACATAATGGATATCTTTTTTTGTTTTGCTAATTTTATAAGTCTTTCTACGCTTTTATTAAAATCTTCTGTTTGCATATAATCGGCAAAGCCTCTAAACGACGCATTCTTCCAAGCCATGTTCACTGAATCTTTTTTCGCATGACGCAATCCACCCAATCCTTTAATATGAATGTACCCTATATGAACTTTCTTTAAGCTTTTAGGCAGTATTTCCTTGTTAAATTGGGGGTTATGCCTTGATCTTGGTATGGTTCTAACATCAACTATCCTCTGGACCTTGTATGTCTTAAGCAGACTGATAAACTCATCTACTGGCTTAGCGCCATGACCGATGGTAAATATCTGCATATTATTAAATCCATTAGCCGTCTTATTTGGGTACACCCTGCTTACCCTATGAATGATAATCCCCGACCGCTTCAGGTTGATATAGTATCTTTTCCACTTTTAATTTCGCGGCCCCGGCCGGAACTTTCCACTCAACAATATCGCCTACGCTATACCCAAGCAATGCCGTTCCAATAGGCGCCAAAATTGAAACCCACCCTTTATCGGCATCGGCGAGATAGGGGAAAACCAGCCGATACGTAATTTTTTCTTTCGTATTCAAATCTCTTAAATAAACTTCGGAATTCATTGTTATAACATTAGAGGGGACCTCTTGAGATTTAACAACTTTCCCTTTATCTAATTCATTTTCTAATTTTTGTAAATATATCTCGTCTTCTTTTCCAAATTCCCTGGCCACTATTATTAATTCACGTAATCGCCGCATATCGTTGTCAGTAATATAAATGCTCCTGTTAGCCATGATGCCTCCTATGTTTACATCTATTAATCACAAAACAAAAAATTCTTAAATGACCATGGATTCTTCCTGTCGAGACACAGATTAGGATTTTCTTTAAAGAAGATCTGGTAATTTTTGAGCGGTGTCCAGTCTGAAGGAGTTGACACAAGTTGCCCCAGATACGGGCGCGCAATATTAAGAATATACTCGTAAGGGAGATCGTCCGGCATGCACACCCCTTTTTGCTGGTTTTCCAGCATCCACATAACCGCTGATATCATTCCAATAGCTACCTGTATTGTCGTAGCGTTCTGATGCGGAACAAGTCTACGTGACTCTTGAATACTGAGCACGCTTCCAGTCCACCAAGAATTATAGTGATGCCCCATAATAAGAGCTCCAAGCACGTCATCACCTTCGATGATCTCGTCGCTCATAATCCTCAATTGCTTTTGAAGATCATAATTTCTGCATCTGAGTTCATAAAGCGAGGTTATCGTTTCATTACATGGCATATATGCGTAATGCACTGTGGGGCAATAGATTATTTTTCCTTTTTCTCTGACAGTAAGGTGGTCAGAGATACTTATTGCTTCTGCATGGCGTATTACCATCCCGATTATTTCCTCATTAGGTACCCAGGACCGAACCCACGTATTCATTCCCATTTGAGAAAGAAATATCTGATTCCTGTTGTTTAAAGAAGGGAATGTCGAAAATAATGGTATATCCGTTTCATGAGTTCCCCACCCCATTTCCGCAGGGGCAACCCCTTCTTCCCGCAGGCCTTCGATACTCCATGTCCCCACGAATTCATTATATTTCTTGGGTTTATCCGTAATCTGCGTATCATGCTCGCTTATATGGATAACTTTAACGTTCAGTTCCTTCGCTAAATGAGAAAATATTTTTGCCTTAAGGCATTCTTTGATCCTATGCTTCATTTTCGGCGAAAGACCATTATCGTTCAATAATTTTTGAGCGATATCGACTAAGCCCTTCTTTGTGAAATGAGATATAAGCCCTGGGTTGGCACCATGGTCTATAATTGCCGTAGTCTTGGGATCCTTCCAGCAGGACGTTATTTTCTGTATTTCCTTCTGACGATAGTAGAGAGATTTCTGAAATGGAGTTTCATTGTGAATGTCGGCGTAAGGATCCCACTCTTCTACCGATGTATTGATATATAAAACTTTATTTTCATGACACCAAGTGAGCATCTCAATACAATCAATATTCCACGACACATCGATTATTAGCCCGCCCGGGGACACGTGTTCCGAGAGGACTTGGGCAATATTGATAGGAGTAATTCTCTCCTGGAAAAATTTTACTCCGCGTTTAATCCAGGGCAAAAGCTCTTTTCTCTTATCTACAAAGTCGACTATCGTAATGTTCTTGTATGGTATGGAGATATGCTTGAGGAGAATGGGTAAAACGCAGCGAGCTACTGATCCGTATCCAATTATCAAAACTTTATTCTTAAATATCATGATATCATTACCCTCCCTTTTTATGGTTACGAAAACAAAAAAACATTTTACCTAATATGCGGCAAAATGTTTTTAAAGAGAAAGTAAGATTCTAGGTGCCCTCCTTTTTTTTATCATGATATTATAAGTTTAACATATTTTTTTAAAACATCAAC
>JBAZEP010000002.1:4067-89556 GCA_041653835.1 Candidatus Omnitrophota bacterium | reverse complement strand
AATATAACTTTAATATTTATGCTGATAGGCGCGGTTTTGCGCCCTGATTTCGTGTATCCGCAGGACAATTCTACTTTGCGCCTTGGTCTTAGCTATGGCGCGGATAATACAAGCAAAGCATCTTATAGATTTAACAAAGCTGTCATTGCCAGCAATGAGAAAGTAAAAGAGATATTAAAAAAATACAATGAAGAAATCCAGCGTATCAGTAAAATCCAAAAAACAGGATATGATGATATAGAAGTTTATTCCAGGCATATTTTAATTAAGACCCAGGGTTCATATAGTCGTGACATGTCTTATGCCGTAGAAGATGCTCATTTATGGCCGGATGAATTTTACCTTGTTTATTATGATTTTGCCAGTTTGTTCAATGCTTCCCAGGATTCAATAAGTAAAAAAGATGGATTCAGGATGTCTGCTATGCAGGATCTATTGAGGTTTAGAGGCAAAGATTACGAGAAGGAATTTTTAAAAGAGATTATGAGGGCCGTGGCGTTTAATCAGCTTAGAAAAGATGGAACAACTGATAAGCAAATAAAAAATATAGAACATGACGAGGAACTATTATATAGGTATTACGCTATCATGTATCAGATGTGGACAGATACGGTAAAATGGCTCGCGGAAAGGCAGGGGCCTGAAAATACATTAAACCTAAAAGATTATTATGGCGACGCGTTTATCTTCGATGTCTGCGGAACTAAATTTGAAAAATATTTAGAAGAAAATAATTTGGTAAGTTTTGATATTTATCGTCAAATCGGTTATGGCAGGTATTACGCCCTGAGAGGCAGCACAAAAGAAACAATAACTATTTTTAATAAAGTTTTAGCCGGTACTAACAATGACCCCCCAGTTATTGAACTCATAATAGAGGAATTATTCTGGATGCAGGAAAAAGGTATTCCGGGCCCTGAGAAGATAGCGGAAGGCATAGGTATAAAATTTATAGAAGATTGTGTTAAGTTAAAAGAATTAGAAGCGATAATGATAGAGTTCGGGGATTATTATGTGAATAAGAGCGTATCTGCATCTATGGATAAATTCAATGTTCGTCCTGATGGATATGGTAGCGAAATTGCTCATTTTACAGGCCCGGGCGCGGACATTTCTATGGCCCTGGGTATCGCGAAGCCGGCTTTAAAAAGCTTTCTTAAACATGAAATAGAGACGGGTGTTTTAATTGATAAGCTTAATGAGGTGAAGGAAAAAATAGAATTTCATATGATGTTGATCCAGGCCCGCGTAAGTAAAGACGATATGGATGGTTATGTCAAGCTGTTATTAAAATCACAGGGCGACGAGAATAAAAACAAAAGAGCATTAGGCAAATATATGTCAGAGCATAAAGATTTCAGGGAATTCTATGGAAAATGCATGGGAAAATATTATGAACACGTGGAAACGGGTTATAAGAGATGTGTAGAGATAATAGATTATTTTAAAGAAAAAACAGCTTCCATGTCCCATGTTTCCGCCAGAACCAGCCTGTAATTAGTTTTTATATAATTTATGTAGTTCTTCATAAAACAATCTTGACATTTTTGTTAACAAATGTTATACTTTGTTAATAGAGGAGGTGTTTAGGCTATGCATAAATATGATAAACAGATCCTTATCGGCGCAAGAGTCCCTGTTTCTGTTAAAGAGAAACTTTCCAAATATTGTTTAGATCGCGGGGTCAAAATGAACTATTTTATTACTCAGGCAATTAAAGAAAAATTAGAAGAAATAGATGAAGACAATCGCGACATCGCTATCGCGGAAGAACGCCTTAAAAATCCGGAATTTATATCACAAGCAGATTTTAACAAATATCTTTCAAGAAGAAAGATAAAATCCCGCCATAGAAAAGATGCCTATCGCAATTTATAAGTCCACTGGCCGACAAGTAGGTTTTACATCTTGATAAGAGATGATAAATAGTGTATATTGTATCTATGCAGAAAAAGGACTAATATGGGAACTATATTAAAATTAAGCAGGCATAATGCTAAAAAAGAGATAGATTTCGAATTGAAATATATCAGATCTCTTCCATTAAAGAAGAGATTCGAGATTATGTTCAGGAAGACGGAAGAGATGGTCGAACTGCTGGAGAGACATGGACACAGAAAGCCTTTTGAGGTCATTAAAAGAACATAAAGTCGATTTCGTAATAATCGGCGCAACTGCTTTTCCAGTTTATGGATATGCAAGGTCGACTTTAGATATAGATATTTTTATACGGCCTACAATAATTAACGCAGAGAGGACATGGCTGGCATTGAAGGCATTTGGATATGATGTGACCGATGTTAAAATATCTGACTTACTCGAAAAAAAATTGCTCATAAGGCAGTATGTGGTAGAAACGGATATACATCCTTTTGTGAAAGGCGTGAAGTTTGAAAATGTCTGGAAGAATAAAATCAAGGCTAGATTTGGCGATACCTTCGTGTATTTCCCTTCATTGAATGATATTATAAAAATGAAACGCTCGGCAAAGAGGCCGAAAGATTTAGAAGATTTGAAATATCTGTCCAGATTGAAGAAAAAATAATATATTAGATATGTGTTTTAAACGCCTAATGCGACAAAAGTGAGACTGGCACTTTTGTCGCATTAGGCTGTATTTTTTTATTGCTTATATTTTTAATATATGTTATATATAATACCTTGTATACACGGAGGAGAAAGGTATGAACAAAAAGAGCATTAAAGATGTAAACATTAAAGGCAAAAGAGTCTTGATGAGGGCGGATTTCAATGTGCCGCTCAATAAAGACCTGAAGATAGAAGACGACACCAGGATCACGGCAGCGCTTCCCACTATAAAATACGCTATTGAGCAGGGCGCGAGGCTTATTATTATGAGCCATTTAGGCAGGCCGAAAGGCGTCAATGAGTCGGAGCGGCTTACGCCTGTGGCTGAAAGACTTTCCGAGCTTATAGGTAAAAACGTGCAGAAGCTTAATGACTGCATAGGCGACGAAGTAAAAAAAGCGGTAATGGCAATGAAAGACGGGGATGTTATTCTGCTGGAAAACGTTCGTTTCTATAAAGAAGAAGAAAAAAATGACCCTGAATTCGCCAAAAAATTAGCCTCACTTGGCGAGATTTACGTGAATGACGCTTTCGGCACAGCCCACAGGGCTCATGCCTCCACGGAAGGCGTTACGAAATATATAAAAATATGCGTGGCTGGATTTTTGCTCGCGAAAGAAATAGAATATTTTGAAAAAGCCCTTTCTAATCCGCCGAAACCGTTCGTGGCTATACTCGGAGGCGCCAAGGTTTCTGATAAGATAATGGTCATAGAAAATCTCATGAAAAAAGTAGATGCCATTCTTATAGGCGGAGGCATGGCATACACATTTCTAAAAGCCCAGGGCATGGAAATAGGGAGCTCAAAATTAGAAGCGGATAAAATAGACGTTGCCAAATCTATTATCAGCAAGGCAAAACAGCTTGGCGTCAGATTGGTGCTGCCGGTAGATCATTTGATAGCTGATAAATTTGACGCTGTGAGCAATACAAAGGTAGTGACCGATACTATACCCCAGGGCTGGATGGCTTTGGATGTAGGGCCCAAGACAGTGGATGAATTCAAAAAAGAATTAAGGAACGCGAAGATGGTCATATGGAACGGGCCTCTGGGAGTTTTTGAGATAACCAAGTTTTCGAGAGGCACCGAGGATATAGCGAAATTCATAGCCGGCCTAAAAACCATAAGCATCATAGGCGGGGGCGATACAGCCAGCGCGATCGCGAAATTCGGATTGGAAGGCGCCATGACGCATATTTCCACAGGCGGAGGAGCGTCATTGGAATACATGGAAGGTAAGGTTTTGCCGGGAGTAGCGGCATTGAACGATAAATAAGGGGAAAAAATGCGAAGACCTATTATTGCTGGGAATTGGAAGATGAATAAGACGATCCAGGATGCCCTTGATATAGCTGTCGGGCTTAAAAGGAAGTTCTATACATTCGGAGAGGCCGATATCGTGATATGCCCGCCTTTTACAGCTTTGAGTAAAGTAGGGGACGAGATCTCCGATTCAAGTATAATGCTGGGAGCGCAGGATGTGCATTGGGAAGAAGAAGGCGCTTTTACAGGCGAGATTTCTCCGAAGATGCTAAAAGACACGAGGGCAAGGTATGTGATAGTGGGCCATTCTGAACGAAGGACCCTGTTCGGCGAGACAGACGAAAACGTGAATAAAAAAGTAAAAGTAGTCCTTAAATACGGCATGGTTCCTATCATGTGCATAGGCGAGAGGCTGGAAGAAAGGGATAACGGAACCACGTACGAAGTCCTGGAAAAACAGCTCGCTAGAGGACTGAAGGACATGGCAAAGGAAGATGTTTCCAGGATGATAATCGCTTATGAGCCGATATGGGCGATAGGCACAGGCAGGACAGCCACGCCCCAGCAGGCGCAGGAAGCGCATAAGTTCATAAGGGACTTTATAGAGAAGCATTTTGAAAAAGAGGCTTCGGTAAAGATACGTATCCAGTACGGTGGAAGCGTGAAGCCCGATAATATCGCGAGGCTCATGGCGGAAGAGGATATCGACGGCGCCCTTGTGGGCGGCGCGAGTTTAGACGTAAATACATTTGTCCAGATAGTGGAAAATTCGATACTTTAAAACACAGAGGAGTTCTTAAATGTACACCTTTTTAATAGCAATACATGTCATTATAAGCTTGTTTTTAATAGCTGTAATATTATTGCAGGCAGGCAAGGGCGGAGGGCTAGCTGATACTTTCGGCGGATCCCAGATGCAGAATATGTTCGGCACAAAGAGTGCGACTGTGCTCACCAAACTTACAGCTGTTTGCGCCATAGGTTTTATAATAACCTGTATAAGCCTGGCTGTCTTATCGAGCAAAAGAACCAAATCTATCGTAGATAATATTAATATACCGCAGGCGGAGGCAACAGTGCCTGTTCAGCAGCCCCAGCCCGCGGCCACAGCGCCGGTCGAATCAGCACCTCAGGGAGGCACTAACGAGGCCGAGTAATATTATTATGGATATCAGGAAATTTATAGACAATGTATCGGCTGTCCGCCTCAGGCGGGCAGCCTTTTTATTTATGGTTTTATTTTTATTGGGTTTCGCGCCTGACTACGGGGATACCATAGTCACAGGGTCTATAGGGGAACCAAGGACGCTTGTGCCGATACTGGCGTCGGATAGTTCTTCCGGCGCTATTTGCGGTTTGATCTTTAACGGACTTTTGAAATACGATAAAGACCTTAATCTTACGGGAGACCTTGCGGAAAAGTGGGAGGTTTCTCAGGATGGGCTGGAGATTACGTTTTACCTGAGAAAAGGCGTTAGATGGCATGATGGCGCGCCTTTTACCGCCAAAGATGTGGAATTTACTTATAAAAGCCTGATCGATCCGGAAGTGAGGACACCTTACAGCGGGGATTTCCAGATGGTGGAACGCCTTGAGGTCCTGGATGATCACACCTTGAAGGTTTTTTACAAAGAGCCTTTTTCCCCTGGTCTCGCGAGTTGGGGTATGAATATCATGCCTCGCCATTTGCTCGAAAAAGAAGACCTTAATACCACTGGTTTCGCGAGAGATCCTGTGGGCACGGGGCCGTATAAATTTAAATCGTGGAAGACGGGCGAGAAGGTGGAGCTTGTATCGAACCACGATTATTTCGAGGGCAGGCCTTACATTAACAGGTATATCTACAGGATCATACCGGATACAGCCACAATGTTCCTGGAATTAAGGGCGCTGGCAGTGGACTATACGTCTTTGACCCCGATACAGTACGATCGCCAGACAGAAACGGAATTTTTCAAAAAGAATTTTCAGCGGTTTAATTTCCCGAGTTTCGGATATACTTATATGGGCTATAATTTGAGCGACCCCAAATTCAGGGATGTCAATGTGCGCCGCGCGATAAATTACGCCATAGATAAGGAAGAGATAATAAAGGGCGTGCTCCTCGGCCTCGGCAGGGTTTCGACAGGGCCTTTTATACCCGAATCATGGGCGTATAATAAAGACGTAAGGCCTCTTGGATACGATCCGGCAAAGGCGAGAGAGCTTTTGAAAAATGCGGGCTGGGCGGATATGGACGGCGACGGGATCCTGGAGAAAAATGGGGCAAAATTTTCATTCACGGTAATTACCAACCAGGGCAATGATGAGCGCAGGATGGCGCTTGAGATAATACAGAGAAGGCTCAAAGAAGTGGGCATAGAGGTCAGGATAAAGATAATAGAGTGGAGTTCTTTTGTAAGCGAATTTATAAATAAAAGACGGTTCGAGGCTGTACTTTTAGGCTGGAGCCTGTCTTTGGACCCGGACATGTACGATATATGGCATTCCTCAAAGACAAAAGAAGGGGAATTCAATTTTGTGGGATATAATAACGCGGAACTGGATGAATTGTTGCTGAAAGGCAGAAGGACTTTTGACCAGATAGAACGGGCGAAGATCTATCATAGGGTACACGAAATTCTGTACGAAGAACAGCCTTATTTGTTTTTGTACGTTCCGGACGCGCTTCCTATATTGAACAGCCGTTTCAAAGGTATTGAAGTAGCGCCCGCAGGCATAGGCCATAATTTCATCAAATGGTTTGTGCCCCGCGCGGAACAACGTTACACCCGCTAAGGGAACATTTGTGACACTGTCACAAATGTTCCCTTAGGAGAAAAGAGAGGCGGGATGGGGAAGTATATTTTTAAGAGGATAATAAGTTTGGTTGTGCTTTTATTGGGCATAACCATTATAACATTCAGCGTCATTCATATCGCGCCCGGCAGGCCTACTGATATGGAGGCGCAGTTCAATCCCAAGGTTTCGATGGAGGCAAGGGAGAGGATCGCTCATCTATATGGCCTGGATAAACCGCTTCACATCCAGTATATCGAATGGCTGAAAAGATTCGCGAGATTCGATTTCGGGATATCTTTTATGGATTCAAGGCCTGTGATGCAGAAGATCCTGGAGCGTATCCCTGTTACGCTCGCCATAGAGTTAATTTCAATTATACTGATATTATTGATTGGCATTCCGATAGGAGTGATATCGGCTGTGAAAGAAGGAAGTTTTTACGACAGGTTCATGACGGTTTTTGTATTTATAGGTTTCGCTATTCCGACTTTCTGGCTGAGCCTTATACTGATGGAGCTTGTGGGAGTGAGATGGGGGCTCTTGCCTGTATCAGGGATAAAATCCCTGGAATTCGAGCAGTTTGGAACTTTTGAGAAAATCGCGGATATCTCAAAGCACCTGGCGCTGCCTGTGTTTGTTTCCGCGTTCGGCGGGCTCGCGGGTATTTCAAGATACATGAGGAGCAGTATGCTTCATGTCCTGAAACAGGATTATATAAGGACTGCCAGGGCAAAAGGCCTGCCGGAAAAAGAAGTGCTTTATAAACACGCGTTAAAGAACGCGCTTTTACCTGTCGTGACTATCCTGGGATTGTCCGTGCCCGCCCTTATAGGCGGGAGCGTTATATTCGAGTCAATATTCGGCATACCGGGCATGGGCAGGCTTTTTTATGAATCAGTGATGGCAAGGGATTATCCCGTGATAATGGGCGTACTGGTGATAGGCGCTATCCTTACTCTCCTGGGGAATCTATTGGCTGATATCTCTTACGCGGCAGTGGACCCGCGGATAAAGTTAGAAGACCATATATGAATAAATTAACTATTTTTGGTATCTGCATTGTAGGGTTTTTTATTGTAATGGCCCTGTTCGCGCCTCTTATAGCGCCTTATAATCCGGAAGAGATAGATATCGGCAGTATACTTACGCCTCCGTCAAGTTCGCATATTTTCGGGACAGACAGCCTGGGCAGGGACCTGTTTTCAAGGATGGTTTACGGCGGCAGGATATCTTTGATGGTAGGTTTGATAGCGGTCGGCATCGCCGCGTTGATAGGCATAGCGCTCGGCGCGATAGCGGGTTATTACGGCAGATGGATAGACGCTGTCATAATGAGATTTATAGACATAATGCTTTGTTTCCCGGTTTTTTTCCTGATACTCGCAGTGATCGCGCTTATGGAGCCGAGCATAATAAATATAATGGTAATAATAGGCGCCACAAGCTGGATGGGTATGGCGCGGCTCATGCGCGCGGAAATATTGAGCTTGAAAGAAAGAGATTTTATATACGCGGAGCGCGCGATAGGAGCGGGTGACGCGAGGATAATCATAAGGCATCTTATACCCAATGCCATGGCACCCGTGCTTGTCAGCATAACCCTCGGGGTAGCGGGAGCGATCCTGGTGGAGTCGAGTTTGAGTTTTTTAGGCATAGGGGTGCAGCCGCCTACGCCGAGCTGGGGCAATATTTTGAGCGAAGGAAAGGCTGTGATGGGCGCGGGCTGGTGGATGATGGTATTCCCGGGCGCGGCGATTTTTATCACAGTGCTGGGATATAATTTATTAGGTGAGGGGATAAGGGAAAGACTCTTAAAATAGCATGTTATTACAAATAAAAAATCTCAAAGTCAATTATAGATCCGGCAGCCGCGCGATGGAAGTAGTGCGCGGGGTGGACCTGGGTATTGATAAAGGCGAATGCCGCGGCCTTATAGGCGAATCAGGCTGCGGTAAGACAACAGTCGGGCTCAGCATAACAAAACTTATGCCTGAGCGGAAAGGCAGTATAACGTCAGGAGAGATATTGTTCGAGGGTAACGATATATTAAAAATGGACGAAGAAGGGTTAAGGGATATACGGGGCAGGAAAATATCCTATGTATTCCAGGAACCTTTCAGCTCGTTAAACCCCGTGTTCACGATATATGAGCAGATAAAAGAATCGCTGGGAGAAAAAAACAATGCTGACGGTCAAATAGCGGAGATTTTGGAAAGTATCGGCCTTGAAAAGATCATAGGCAGGAAAAATATATATCCGCATGAGCTTTCCGGCGGCATGCAGCAAAGGGCCGTGATAGGCATGGCAATAGCGTCCAAACCGGATTTAGTGGTGTTGGACGAGCCGACCACAGCGCTCGATGTCACTGTCCAGCGCCAGATATTGGACCTTATCGTGGAATTAAAAAATAAAATGAACCTGTCTATACTGTTTATATCCCATGACCTGAGGGTGGTTTTTGATATTGCCGATAAAATCAGCATAATGTACGCTGGGAAGATAGTGGAGAGCGGGCCCAAAGAGGAAATAGTTTCCAACCCCGGGCATCCTTATACGATCGGCCTTATAGATTCTGTGCCGTCCTTCGAGCACCGGAAAAAACTTTTTAACGCGATAGGCGGCAGGGCGCCTTTATTTTCCAAATTACCCGAAGGCTGTAAGTTTTCCCCCAGGTGCAGGTTCAAGATAGACAAGTGTGCGGAAAAAGAACCGGAACTGGAAAATGTATCAACGGGACATGTATCGAGATGCATAAGGATAAAGGACCTTAGAGCAGATGGAATTATTAAAGGTAGATAATCTGAGCAAGGCTTACAAGAGGCACAGGGTCACTGCCGTGGATGGCGTGAGCTTTCCTGTTTTTAAAGGAGAGATCCTGGGGCTCGTGGGAGAGTCGGGGTGCGGGAAGACAACGCTCGCGAAACTGCTCCTGCGCCTTATAAATGCGGATAAAGGCAGTATCTTTTATAAAGGAAAAGATTTAAACCTGATCTCTTACAGTGATATGAGAAACCTGCGCAAAGACCTGCAGGTAATATTCCAGGACCCATATGCCTCTCTTGATCCCAGGATGAAGGCTGGAGAGGTGATAGAAGAGGTGTATGATATCCATAAAAATATCCCGGGCCGCGAGAAGAGGAATAAAGCCATAGAACTTCTGGAAACAGTGGGCCTTGGAGAGTCATATCTAAACAGGCTTCCCGCGGAACTTTCAGGCGGGGAGCGCCAGCGCATAGGCATTGCCAGGGCGCTTGCTACAAGCCCGGAATTCATCGTATGCGATGAGCCTGTATCGAGCCTTGACATATCCATACAGGCGCAGATATTGAATCTTTTGATAGATCTGCAAAAAAGGAAAAATCTTACCTATCTCTTTATAAGCCATGACCTGGGGGTCATAGGCTCTATATGCGACAGGGTCATGGTGATGAAGTCGGGCAGGATAGTGGAATCCGGTTTGTGCGAGGATGTATTCAAGCATCCCGCCAATGAATATACGCGCAGCCTGCTTAAATCCGCTTTATTTTAATTGCATTTTATCCGTGATTATTGTAAAATAAATCTCTTATGAGAAACGTTCTGACTTTCATAATGGCCGGAGGCAAAGGGGAAAGGCTTTTTCCTCTTACTAAGGACAGGACAAAGCCCGCTGTGCCGTTCGGAGGTATCTACAGGATAATAGATTTCACGCTCTCGAACTGTATCAATTCGGGCCTGAGGAAGATCCATGTCCTGACCCAGTATAAATCTTATTCGCTTACAAGGCATATATCAAGGGGCTGGAACGTGTTGAACGGCGAGCTTGGCGAATACGTGGACGCCATACCCGCCCAGCAGAGGGTGGATGAGCAGTGGTACAAAGGCACAGCTGATTCTATTTACCAGAATATATACGCGATAGAAGACGAGAAACCAAAGTATGTGCTGATCCTGGCGGGTGACCATGTGTATAAAATGAATTACAGGGAGATGTTGGAGTTCCACAAAGAAAAGAACGCCGGGCTTACCGTAAGCGTAATAGAAGTCCCGAAAGAAAAAGCAGGTGAATTCGGGGTGTGCGAGGTTGATAAGGATTCCAGGGTAAAGAACCTTATAGAGAAACCGAGAAAGCAGGTTGAAAAAATAGGCGGCGGGAAATTTGTGTATGCCTCAATGGGTATCTACATATTCAATACGGATATCCTGGAAGAGTTTTTAGAGAAAGACGCGGGGGATAAAGAATCCAAGCATGATTTCGCGAAGAATATCATACCAATGATGCTTTCTTCGGGAAAGGTTTACGCGTTTAATCTTAAAGATAAAGAAACAGACCAGCCCAAATACTGGAAAGATGTGGGCAGTATTGACGCTTATTTCGAAGCGAACATGGATCTGATACAGGTCGTGCCTCCCATGAACCTGTATGATAAGGCCTGGCCATTCAGGACATACCAGGCGCAGTACGGGCCTGCCAAGAGCGTGTGGACTGAAGAAGACACTAACAGGGTAGGCATGGCATTGAATTCTATCATATCGAACGGCTGTATAATAAGCGGAGGTAAAGTGTCATCCAGCGTGCTTTCTCCGGACGTGAGAATAAACAGTTTTTCAGAGGTTAGCGATTCGATACTCATGGAAGGCGTGGATATAGGCAGGTACGCCAGGGTTAAAAGGGCGATCATAGACAAAAACGTGAAAGTCCCTCAGAAAATGGAGATAGGGTATAACCTGGATGAGGACAGGAAGAGGTTTACCGTCACTGATTCGGGAATAGTGGTAATACCGAAAGGTATGGTTTTATGATCAGGAAAGCCACGATAGAAGATATAAAGGATATACAGGAGCTCATAAATTTCTACGCCAAGCAGGACAGGATGCTGCCCAGGTCGCTGAACGAGCTTTACGAGAATATCAGGGATTTTTACGTGTATGAGAAAAGCAAAAAAATCGCGGGGTGTTGCGCGCTGCATGTTACGTGGGAGGACCTCGCGGAGATAAAATCGCTTGCCGTGGAAGAGGATAAACAGAAAAAAGGTATAGGGGCAATGCTTGTGAAACAGGCCCTGAAAGACGCGAAGGAACTGAAGGTAAAAAGGGTTTTCGCTTTAACATACGTACCGTCATTTTTTGAAAAACTGGGATTCAAAAGGATAGAGCACGCTCAACTGCCGCACAAGATATGGTCGGAATGTATCAAGTGCATAAAATTCCCGGATTGCGCGGAAAACGCGCTGGCATTGGATATTTAAAATATGGCATATACTATTACCGAAAAGATATTGCTGGCACATATGGACAAGAAAACTATCGCAGCCGGGGAGTTTATTTACGCGAAAATAGACCTGGCGCTGGGAAATGATATTACCGCGCCTATCGCGATACAGGAGTTCGAGGCAATAGGCGCTAAAAAGGTATTTGACAGGCGCAGAATAGCGCTTGTGCCTGACCACTTTACTCCGGCGAAGGACAAGAAGAGCGCGGAGCAGGCCGGGATACTGCGTGATTTCGCGGCTAAGCATAAGATAATAAACTATTTCGAAGTCGGCAGGATGGGCGTGGAGCACGCGCTTTTACCCGAGAAAGGGCTTGTTGGGCCAGGGGATTTGATAATAGGCGCGGATTCGCACACCTGCACGTACGGCGCCCTGGGCGCGTTTTCGACAGGCGTCGGCTCGACAGACCTGGCAGCCGGGTTTATAACAGGATGCGTATGGCTTAAAGTACCCGAAACTATAAAATTTGTGTATAGCGGGAAATTAAAAAAATGGGTTGGCGGAAAAGATTTGATTTTACATACCATAGGAGATATCGGGGTGGACGGCGCGCTGTATATGGCAATGGAATTTACAGGCGAGACAATAAAGGCGCTTCCCATGGACGATAGATTCTCGATGTGCAATATGGCGATCGAGGCGGGCGGGAAATCAGGCATCATAGAGCCGGACGCTATAACGAAAAAGTATATTACGAGCGAAGGCAGGAAGGTAAAAGGCGTGTTTTATAAAAGCGACGAATCCGCCAAATATCATAAGGTAATAGAGTATGACGCGGCTAAAATCGAACCGCAGGTTTCAGCCCCGCATCTGCCGAGCAATTCCGGCCCTGTGAGTAAATTCAAAAAGATAAAGATAGACCAGTCGGTCATAGGCTCGTGCACAAACGGCAGGATCTCCGACCTCAGGATCGCCGCCGGAGTTTTAAAAGGCAAAAAAGTGAATTCGAACGTGAGGCTGGTAATACTCCCAGCTACCCAGAAAATATATAACCAGGCTATCAAAGAAGGACTGGCGGATATTTTCCTGAAGGCAGGCGGAGTATTTTCAACACCGAGCTGCGGGCCGTGTCTTGGCGGGCATCTGGGGATACTGGCGAGCGGAGAAAGGGCTATCGCCACCACTAACAGGAATTTCAGGGGCAGGATGGGCCACCCTGACAGTGAGGTTTACCTGTCTAATCCGGCGGTCGCGGCCGCGAGCGCGATAAAAGGCAGGATCGCTCATCCGGAGGAAGTTTAACGATGAAATTCAAAGGCAAAGTCTGGAGATTCAAAGACGACGTAAATACGGACGAGATAATACCCGCGAGGTATCTTAACACGACCGATCCCAAAGAACTAGGAAGCCACTGCATGGAGGATATTGACCCTGAGTTTTCAAAAAAGATCTCCCAGGGGGACATAATAGTGGGAGGCAGGAATTTCGGGTGCGGTTCTTCCAGGGAACACGCGCAGATTTCGATAAAGGGCGCAGGTATCTCGTGCGTCATCGCGGAAAGTTTCGCCAGGATATTCCTGAGGAATTCGATAAATATGGGGCTGCCTATATTGGAGATAAAAGATATAAGCGGTATAAAGGAAGGTGATTACCTGGAAGTGGAGCTGGCGAACGGCACTGTCCTTGACCTGACAGAGCATAAGGAGTATAAAGCGAAGCCGCTCCCGAGGTTTATACAAGAAATCATCCACTCGGGCGGACTTTTAAAATGGATAAAAAAGAAAGGTGCAAAGAAATGCGGAAAATAGCGGTAATAGGAGGGGACGGAACAGGGCCGGAGGTTGTCAGGGAGGGCCTGAAGGTTTTGGAGGCTGTAAGTAAAAAAACAGGTTTTAAATACGAGACCATAGATTATGACCTTGGCGGCGCAAGGTACCTGAAAACAGGGGAGCTTGTGCCTGATTCTGTTTTAAAAGAATTGACTAAGATGGACGCGATATATTTAGGCGCTATAGGGCATCCTGATGTAAAACCCGGCATATTGGAGCAGGGCATTCTTTTGAAACTCAGGTTTTCGCTTGACCAGTATATCAATCTCAGGCCTGTGAAGCTTTATAACGAGAAGTTCTGCCCTTTGAAGGACAAAAAGCCCGAGGATATCGATTTTGTGGTAGTGAGAGAAAACTCGGAAGGCCTTTATAAAGGATTAGGCGAGTTCCAGAATAAGGGCGCCAAGGACGAGGTGGCGCTCCAGATATCCCATAATACGAGAAAGGGCGTTGAGCGCTGTATCAGATACGCGTTTGAATACACGAGAAAAAGGAATAAAGATAAGAAACTGACGCTTTGCGGAAAAACCAATGTCCTTACATTCGCGTGGGACCTCTGGCAGAGGACATTCAACGAAGTGGCAGGGGAATACAAGGATATAACCACGGACTACGCGCATGTGGACGCCACCACGATGTGGTTTGTGAAAAACCCGGAATGGTTCGACGTGATAGTCACGGATAATATATTCGGCGATATCATTACTGACCTGGGCGCGATGATCCAGGGCGGCATGGGCATAGCTGCCGGCGGCAATATAAATCCCGAGGGCGTTTCGATGTTCGAGCCAATAGGCGGCTCCGCTCCTAAATATACCGGCAAGAATGCGATCAATCCTCTCGCGGCTATATGCGCGGTGGGCATGCTGCTGGAAAATCTGGGAGAGGACAATGCCGCGAAACAGGTAGAAGCCGCGGTCATAAAAATAGTGAAGACAAAATTAAAATCACTCGCTGCCGGGAAAATGGGATATTCGACTACGGAAATAGGCGACCTGGTAGTAAAAAATCTGTAACACTGACTAATGTTACACTCTGACAGTGTCAAAATGTAACATTAGATTAATAAGGCGACGTATGAATAAAAAATATAATGTAGCGGTTGTGGGAGTAGGGGTTGTAGGCATAGAAATGCTCAGGGTTCTAAAGCAGAGGAATTTCCCTGTCGGAAAATTGAGCGTATTGGCGCGCTCCGCCAGGAATATAAACGTGGACGGTATCGCATATCCTGTCCGGGCGATCTCGGGAGACGCTTTTGAGGGAGTGGATATCGCCCTCTTCGCGGGGACAGAAGGGGAAAAAGGCGCGGCAGTTACTTTTGCCGATGAAGCGGTGAAGAGAGGCGCGGTTGTTATAGATAACGGCGCGGATTTCAGGATGGACCCTAAAGTGCCGCTTGTGGTGCCCGAGGTCAATGCCAAAGACGTAAAAAAGCATAAAGGCATAATAGCTAATCCGAATTGTTCCACCATACAGATGGTGGCGGCGCTGTGGCCCATATATAAAAAAGCGGGTTTATCCAGGATAATAGTAACTACCCTGCAGGCTTCATCCGGCGCGGGTAAGGCCGCTGTCGAACAATTGAAAGAGGAGAATTCGAAGATCGCCCAGGCCGGATATGGGAACGTGCTGGTAAAATCTGAGATCAAGGCGATGCCTCAACAGCTGGCGTATAATGTTTTTCCCCAGATCGGCGGGTTCAGCGATTCGGATTATACCAGCGAAGAATGGAAACTGGTAAAAGAGACGCATAAGATAATGCACGACGATAAGATAAATATTTCCGCGACTACTGTCAGGGTGCCTGTGAGGACAGGGCATTCCGAATCTATTTACATAGAGACTGATAAAAATATCTCTCCCGAAGAGGTAAAGAGTATCCTTTCAAAATCCGACGGTATAATACTCGCGGACGATCCGCAGAACAATCTGTACCCCATGCCGAAAGACGCGGAAGGCAAGGACGAGGTCTTTGTGGGCCGTGTGAGAAAAGACCCCTTTGTGAAAAACGGGTTATGGCTTTGGGTGGTGGCTGATAACTTGCGCAAAGGCGCGGCTACTAATGCCGTACAGATAGCAGAATGCGTAATATCAGACTGATAATCGAATACGAAGGCCTTGGTTTCAACGGCTGGCAGTCGCAGGGAAGCGCTGGTAAAAAATTAAAAACTGTCCAGGAAGAGATAGAAAAGGCGGCAAAAAAACTCCTGGGGAAAAAAATTTCCCTCACAGGGGCTTCAAGGACGGACAGCGGAGTCCACGCCAGGGCGCAGGCCGCGAATTTCAGGACAAATTCAAAACTCAATCCGGAAAATATCAAGAATGGTTTGAACAGGTTTTTGCCGCGCCGGATCTCGATAATCTCGGCGGAATATGTCCCGCTCAAGTTTCATTCCAGGTTCGATTCCAAAGGAAAGTTATATAAATATACCATAGTCAACAGGAAATCGCGTTCACCTTTGCTCGAGAGGCACGCGGCTTATTATTCCTATTATCTTGACATCCCAGCGATGAGAAAGGCGGCGAAATGCCTCATAGGCAGGAAGGATTTCAAATCGTTCCAGACAGCCGGCAAGAAAGAGAAGAATTCGGTAAGGACCGTCAAGAAAATAGAAATTATATCAAACCCTCCGGTCGTGGAGATATATGTCCAGGCGGACGGATTTTTATATAATATGGTCCGTAATATAGCAGGGACTTTGATGGAAGTTGGAAGGGGCAGGTTTAAACCGGGAACAGTAAAAGAGATACTGGACAAAAAACACAGGTCTTCGGCGGGACAGACAGCGCCTGCCAAGGGGCTGTGTTTGGAAAAAGTGTTCTATGGGATATGAGGCGGCCTTACAAAAAGCATGGGAATCGGTACTTGAAAACGGGATAAAAGATAAATATTTAAAATTTTTCAATGATGAATACGAAGTAGATTATGTCGGCAGGAATATTGTTTCCATGTCATGCAACGCGCCCGCCAAGGATCATTATAAATTACTGATACTGCATTATCTTGCCAATGAAAATAAGGTATCGAAATCAGCCGGTGACGCCTGGATATCTTTCAAGGAACTCGAAGGCGGGGAAACGTATTTTCCGGCTTTCAAAAAGAGGGCGATAAATCCGGTCTTGAGAAAATATGGCGATAGACCCTTAGCTATATTCGACCGCGCCGCGGCTTTTAACGCGGAGAGGATAGACCAAGGCAGCGCCGCCATATCGATAAACGCGTTCCAGAAGGTAAAAGTAGCGGTCATATTATGGGCAAAGGACGAAGAGTTCCCGGCGGATTGTAATATGCTCTTTAATCCCGAGATAATGTATATATTCCCGACCGAAGACACGGCTGTCCTCGGCGGTATAACCGCTTCTTTGCTCTGAATTATCCCAAACCCGCATTGAGGAAAATCCCCAATGCGGGTTTGGGGAAGGCGGAGAGATGGAAAAGGTTTTTTACGAGATAGACCCGTTTAACAGACTTATAGCGCGGAATCAGCCGGGCAGGGGTTCGCGGGTGAAGAAATTCCGCCGTGTGATTTACGGGAAATTCAGGACAGACGGGAATAATAACCTTTTTTACGAGGTCAATAAGTCCTCCGGCATAGATGCGCCGCAGAAGATAAAATTTTCAGGCAGATATTCTTTGGACAAGCGTCACAACCTGGTCTTTACCCTGAATAAATGGAACAACCAATGCGAGGGAAACAGGCTTACCTTAAAGACTAAACTGATATCCGCGGAGAGTAATGAAATAGGCCTGCTGGTGAATTCCAGGGCAGGTAAAAATAAAAGTCTGACTTACACGTTAAGGCTTTACGGTTCCTGGCAGGCGGATAAACAGAACAGGCTTACTTTCGGGATCGAAAGGGGCTTGAGGGATACGGACATCCTGACCTTATCCGGAGCGTGGAAGATAAACAAAAATAATGAGATTACTTACAGCCGCGCCGGTTCTTCCGAGGTCATTACATTCAAAGGCAAATGGGACATAGCGGATAAATATAAACTGAATTATATCCTGGACAGGAAAACCGGCTCCGGGTTCAATTTTACAGCAAGTTTCGGGGCACTGGCCCCTAAAGGAAAAGATGTTTACGCGGTTTTTGATATAGGCATAAAACTGTCCGGCATAACGAAGAAACCGCGCAGAAGAATTATTTTTTCAGGCAGGTTGAAGATGGGCAAGGGTAAAGAACTTATCCTGGAAACATCGGATATCGAAAGGGGCGGCTTGTCCCTGAAATTCACAAAAGAGATGCCGGGCAATAGCGGCATGGCTTATATAGAATCGGTATTTAAAGAAGGCGAACGTTTCATAGGCGGCGGCATAGCCTTTAAATGGTGAGAGAGGGGAGAATATGGATAAAGACAGCTTGATAAAACCGGATCTGCAGTTTTCTATAGTGTGCGACAGTATACGCAGGGAAGACAACGGCAAGATGATGTTTATAGGCATATTTGAGGTGATAGGCGCGCGGACTTTCCCGGCGACCCATCACGAGCTTTTTATCGCCAACCGCTGGATCAAAGGCATGGGAAGTTTCACGGAAAAGACAAGGATCATAAACTCAAAGGACAACAAGATAATCGTTGATACAAGGGAAGTAAACTTCGAACTCAAAGGCATAGACTCCAGCCATACCGTAATATCGAAATTCGTGAATATCGTATTCCGCGAACCCGGGAAATACCAGGTGGAGGTTTTATTAAATAATGAGGTGGTAAGGTATTATCCTTTGATAGTGGCGCAGGAGCAGGAGAAATAATGGCGTACGCGGGCGTAAAATTCAAAATAATCAGGCTTAGCGATAGTCCTCCAAAAGACGCCAGGATCAAAAAGTTGAAATACTGGTGCGAAAAATTCCATGACTATAACCTGGCGCCTCCTTATGAAGGCGGTTCTTACGGAAATCTCAGTTTCAGGGTAAAAAAAGGAAGCGACGAGTTTATAATAACAGGTTCAAGGATAGGCCTTAAGAAGTGTCTGTCTAATAGAAATTTTGTAAGGGTCTCGGGCGTTGACTTCGACAAAAACATAGTATATTCGCATGGGCTGAAAGAGCCTTCTTCGGAAAGCATGCTTCATTTCGCCATTTATCATAAAAGGAAGGATGTGAACGCGATCTTCCACGGCCATTGCGAAGAGATTTTATGTTCCGCCGCGAGGCTGAAATTCTGCCAGACCGCCAAAAAAGAACCTTATGGCACCTTAAAACTGATAAAAAGCGTCCTGAAAGCGTTGGGAAACAGGGAATTTGTAATAATGAAAGGCCATGGATTTATTTCCATGGGCAAAACCCTCAAAGACGCGGGCGTAACAGCCATAAAAGCTTTTGCGGCATCAATCAAAAAATAACCGCCAGCAGGCATTTTTTTGCTTGCGCCGCAAAAGTCTTTGCGGCATCAATCAAAAAATAACCGCCAGCAGGCATTTTTTTGCTTGACAATACCGGGTTTTATGGTACAATTTAAACTTCTTGCGGAGTAAAATATGAAGACAAGTTTAATAACAAAAAAAGAAATAGACAGGAAACATTACCTTATAGACGCCGAAAATCAGATACTCGGCAGGCTTGCGGTAAAAGCGGCTTTACTTTTGAGCGGAAAACGCAAGGTAAGCTATACCTCTAATGTGGATAACGGGGATTTTGTGGTTATCGTCAACGCGGTAAAGATAGCCGTGACAGGGGATAAACTGCAGGCAAAGACATATACGAGCTTTTCCGGTTATCCCGGAGGGCTGAAGATAAAGACCCTGGACAGGGCGCTGAAGACGCGGCCTACCGAAGTTATCAGGCACGCGATCAAAGGCATGCTTCCGAAGAACAGGCTGGGTTCCAGGATGATCACCAGATTAAAAATTTACGCGGGTCCTGAGCATCCGCACATCGCTCAGAAGCCGGAACAGGTTAAGTGAGGGATTAGATGACAGCAGAGAATGTGATATGGGCTACAGGAAGGCGTAAACGGGCTATTGCCCGCGTCCGGTTATTAGCCGGGACCGGTGAGATAGTGATCAACAAAAAACCTCTTGAGGAATATTTTGAAAGGCCTACGCTTAAAATGATCATCATGCAGCCTATACAAGCCGCGAACATCGGGAATAAATATAATATAATAGCGACTGTCGTAGGCGGAGGTAAATCCGGCCAGGCAGGCGCGTTAAGGCACGGGATCTCCAGGGCAATAGCGCTCACGAGCGAAGAGATGAGGGTTTTATTAAGAAAAAAGGGCTTTCTCACAAGAGATCCGAGAAAGAGGGAAAGAAAGAAGTACGGCCAGAAAGGGGCCCGCAAGAGATTCCAGTGGACTAAGAGGTAAAACAATAATCGGCTTTGCGGGCCGCTTGCGGCGGTACGCGGAGCCGGATAAACATAGACGCCTATCCGGTCATTTTCCGACGAGAAATCAATTGACAGGATAGGCGTTTTTGTTTATAATTTTAGTATTATACACAAGTGGAGGAAAGCTATGTTAAAAGCCGGGATAATGGGCGCCAGCGGATTCGCGGGAGAAGAGCTTATAAGGATATTATTAGGCCATCCTGAAGTGAAAATTACGGCGCTTGCCGCGAAGATCGAAAAAACCCACATGTCGAAACTATACCCATGGTCAAGGGCAATGCTCGACCTGGATGTTTATGATATGTCCGCGGAAGAAGTAGCTGAAAAAACAGATGTCGTGTTTCTCGCGCTGCCACACAAGATATCGATGGATTTCGCGCCTGTGCTTTTAAAACATGGAAAAAAGGTAATAGACCTGAGCGCCGATTTCAGGCTCAAGGATAAAGCCGTATATGAAAAATGGTATGAGATAAAACACGAGTGCCCAGAGTACCTGGATAAAGCAATATACGGCCTGCCGGAACTTTACAGGAAAGAGGTCAAGGGTGCGGACCTTATAGCCAATCCCGGGTGTTATCCTACCAGTATTATTTTAGGGTGCGCGCCTTTATTGAAGAAGAAGATAGCCGGCACGGAATGCATTATCTGTGATTCCAAATCAGGTGTAAGCGGGGCGGGCAGGACGCCCAGCCAGCCGTTGATGTTTACTGAAATAGCGGTCAATAGTTTCAGGCCGTACAAGGTGAATTTTCACAGGCACATGCCCGAGATAGACCAGGAACTGAGCAATCTAAGCGGGGCGAAAGTAGCTGTTAATTTTACGCCGCACCTGGTGCCTATGGAGCGGGGGATATTGAGCACGATATACCTGAAACTCATCAAAAAGATAAACACAAAAGAAGCGCTCGACATCTATAAGGAGCTTTATAAAGGCGAATATTTTGTAAGGGTGCTGGAAGACGGCATGCTGCCTGACACTAAAAACGTTGTCAGGTCGAATTTCTGCGACATAGGCGTGAAGGTTTTCCCTGAAAGGTCATTAGCGGTGGTGATGACCGCTATTGATAACCTGGTTAAGGGCGCCAGCGGCCAGGCAGTGCAGAATATGAATATCATGTACGGGTTTGAGGAGAAATTGGGTTTATGAAAATAATTAAGGGCGGCGTAACCGCGCCAAAGGGTTTTCTGGCGGGTTCGGCAAGCTGCGGCATAAAAAAGAGCGGTAAACAGGACCTGGCTTTATTATTTTCCACAATGCCGTGCGTCAGCGTAGGGACTTTTACTACAAATAGGGTAAAGTCAGGCTCTGTTATTTTATGCGCCAGGCGGCTTAAAAAAGGCGCCAGCCAGGCAGTGCTCGTGAATAGCGGCAACGCTAATTGCTGTGTCGGGCCTGACGAGATAAAAGACGCCGAAGAAATAACAGCGTTGGCCGCTAAAAACCTGGGCCTGGAAAACGGGTCTGTCCTCATGGCTTCTACGGGCATAATCGGAAGGCCTCTACCTGTGCAGAAGATCAAGAACGGCATAGGGGGCCTGGTCAGGAACCTGTCCGCGTCAAACGGCACAAGTTTCGCCAAAGCTATAATGACCACGGATACTGCGCATAAAGAGATAGCGGTTAAAATAAAAATAAAAGGTAAAGAAGTAAAGATAGCAGGGGCCGTGAAAGGCGCGGGCATGATATGCCCTGAGATGGCTACAATGCTGGCGTTCTTTACAACAGACGCGGCAATAGAGAAAAACGCGCTTAAACATGCATTCAGGGAATCGGTGTTCGAATCATTCAATAAGATAACCGTTGACGGAGACATGAGCACCAATGATTCCGCTATTATGTTCGCTAACGGTACGGCGGATAACGAAACCATAAGGAAGGATACAAAAGATTACCGGGTTTTTCTCAATGCCGTAAAATTTGTCTCAAAAGAACTCTCGAGAAAGATAGTCCTGGACGGAGAGGGCGCTACCAGGTTTGTCGAGGTAATCGTAAAAGGCGCGAAGACCGAGAAGGCCGCGGAAGCGGTCGCCAGGAAGATAGCGTTATCCAGCCTGGTAAAGACAATGATAGCGGGTGGTGACCCTAATTGGGGAAGGATTGCCGGCGCGGCGGGCGCGAGCGGGATATCTTTTGATCCCGGCCGCATGGATATTTATTTCAATAAAATCGCGGTCATGAAGAACGGCACAGGCACGAACGCTGGGAGAGAAGCGCTTTTGAACGTATTCAGGAAAAAAGAAATAGAGATAGCGGTGGATCTGAAATCCGGGAACAAATCCGGCAGGGTATGGACGTGCGATTTGACCGAGGAATATGTGAAGATAAACGCGGAGTATGAGACGTAATTAGACTTCTCGACTCGCTTCGCTCGCTCGAAGAATATTGTTCGAGCGAAGTCGAGAACATGCATTAGGAATATTAATATGGAACGAGCTATTAAAAAAGCGGATGTACTGATCGAAGCGTTACCTTATATAAAGGCTTACAGCGGCAAGATATTTGTCATTAAATACGGCGGAAGCGCGCTTATAAAACCCGAGGTCAAAAAGGGCGTGCTCGAGGACATAGTTTTTATGAGCTATGTCGGCATAAGGCCGATACTTATCCACGGCGGCGGGCCTTTTATAAACGAGGAATTCAGGAAGCTGGGTAAAAAGGTGGAATTTACCGAAGGCCTGAGGGTTACCACCAAAGATGATATTACCGTGGTTGACAGGGTACTGAGCCGGGTAAACGAAGGCATTGTGCATGACATTAAAAAATTAGGCGGCAGGGCGGTAAGCATGAATACATCCAAAAAAAATGTCATGACAGCGAGGCCGCACAAAGAGTCGAAGGCGCTGGGATTTGTGGGGGAAATAGACAAGGTAAACGCGGATGTGATAAGGAACGCGGTCAGGCCGAGGGCAATACCTGTTATCTCCCCGGTCAGCATAGGCGAGGACGGGGAGATTTACAATATAAACGCGGACGACGCGAGCGCGGAGATAGCCTCCGCGTTAAAAGCGGTCAAGCTTGTTTTATTGACGGATGTAAAAGGGATAATGAGGCACAAAGGCGATGAAAGTACGCTTATCTCGACCCTTAAAATGAAAGACGCGGATACGCTTATAGGGAGGAAGGTCATACAGAGCGGCATGATACCCAAGGTGAGGGCGTGCATGAGCGCTTTGGCAGCGGGCGTATCCAAGACGCATATTATAGACGGAAGGATACCTCACAGTCTCCTGCTGGAGATCTTTACGGATAAAGGCATAGGGACGGAGATAGTAAAGGACAAATAAAATGAAGACAAAAGAAGTGATAGCGCAATATGATAAGTACGTGATGTCCACTTACGGAAGGACCCCTGTAGTGATGGTCAAAGGCAAGGGGCTTAAGGTATGGGACCTGGAAGGCAGAGAGTATCTTGACTTTTTCCCTGGGTGGGCGGTAAGCGGACTCGGGCATTGCCATACAAAGGTAGTGAACGCGGTAAGAAATTACCTTAAAAAGATAATCCACGTGCCTAATAACTATTACAATATGCTGCAGGGGAAGCTGGCGCAGAAAATAATAGAAAACTCTTTTGACGGCAAGGTATTTTTCTGTAATAGCGGGGCTGAGGCTAATGAGGGCGCGATAAAATTAGCGCGTTCTTACGGCAATTCCAAAGGTTCCAGGTACGAGATCATTACAATGGAAAATTCTTTTCATGGAAGGACGCTTACTACTATAACTGCCACTGCCCAGCCAAAATATCAGAAAGGTTTTGAGCCTTTGCCGGCGGGTTTTAAATACGCGGCTTTCAATGACATCAAAGCCGTCGAGGCCGCTATTACAGACAAAACCGCGGCTATAATGCTGGAACCTATACAGGGCGAGGGAGGCATAAACGTCGCGGATGAAAGCTATATAAAAGCGCTCAGGGCTCTTTGCGACAAGAAAGACCTGGTGCTGATCTTTGACGAGGTGCAGACAGGCGTCGGCAGGACAGGCAAGATGTTCTGCTTCGAACATTACGGTATAACTCCCGATGTCATGACGCTCGCCAAATCCCTTGGCGGCGGATTACCGATAGGGGCGATGGTCGCTTCCAGGAAATTCGCGGATGTGTTAAAACCGGGCATGCACGCCTCCACATTCGGCGGCAGCCCAGTGGTATGCAGCGCGAGCCTTGCTGTTTTCGAGGCGATAGAGAAAGAGGGCTTGCTCTCGAATACCGTCACTATGGGCGCGTACCTTGTGGACAGGCTGAATGGACTGAAAAAGAAAAAAGGCGTCATAAAAGAAATAAGGGGCAAAGGCCTGATGATCGGAGTGGAACTTACTATCCCGGGAAAAGAGATCGTGGAAAAATGTTTTAAAGAAGGGCTTATGATAAACTGTACACACGATAAGGTATTGAGGGTGATGCCCGGCATGATAGTCACGAAAAAACAGATAGACAGGGCAATGGCGATCCTGGATAAGGTGATGTGATGAAAAAAGACCTGCTGACTATAAATGATTTGAGCGCCGCCGAGATAAATGAGATATTGGCGCTTGCCAGGGAATTAAAAGCCAAACGGCTTTCTTCAGGCGAACCGCTTAAAGGAAAGACCCTGGGCCTTATATTTGAGAAACCGTCCAACAGGACCAGGGTTTCTTTTGAGGCAGGTATGACAGAACTCGGAGGGCACGCCATATATCTCGGGTCATACGAAATAGACCTGGGAAAGCGCGAATCCCCTAAGGATGTGGCAAAAGTCCTTTCGAGGTACCTGAGCGGCATTGTGGCCAGGACGTTTTCGCATAAGACTGTTGTGGAGCTCGCTAAATATTCCTCAATACCGGTCATAAACGGGTTGACTGATTACCAGCACCCATGCCAGGCATTGAGCGATCTTTTCTCCATAAAGGAGAAGAAAGGTATCGAAGGCGTTACTGTAGCTTTTGTAGGGGACGGCAATAATGTCCTTAATTCACTTTTATATGTTTGCCATAAGATGGGCATAAAGATCCGAGCCGCGTGCCCTAAAGGGTATGAACCGGCTAAAGATGTATTGAAGGATGTCGCGGGTTTCGCGGAAATAGTTAATAATCCTGCCGACGCTGTAAAAGACGCGGATGTCATATATACGGATGTGTGGACCAGTATGGGCCAGGAAAAAGAATACAAAAAAAGACTTAAGGCATTCAAAAAATACCAGGTGAATTCCGGGCTTGTGAAGCTAGCGCGTAAAGACGCTATAGTAATGCATTGCCTGCCCGCCCACAGGGGGCAGGAGATCACGGATGAGGTGATGGACAGCCCGGCGTCCGTAGTCATGGACCAGGCTGAAAACAGGCTGCATGTGCAAAAAGCGATACTTGTTAAACTTTTAAAATAAAAGGGGTTTGTCATGAATAAAAAGATTGTTCTCGCGTATTCAGGCGGATTGGACACATCTGTAGCGGTGTCGTGGCTCGCGGATAAAGGTTATGACGTTATCTGTTATATGGCTGATGTAGGCCAGGGCGGCGATTACGATAAATTGAAGAAAAGGGCTATATCGGCTGGAGCCTCAAAGGTCATTATCGAGGACCTTAAAGAGGAATTCGCCGAAGATTTTGTGTTTATGTCTTTGAAGGCAGGCGCGGTCTATGAATCAAAATACCTGCTCGCGACCGCTCTTTCAAGGCCTATAATCGCGGCAGGGCTGGTAAGGGCGGCGAAAAAGGAAAAGGCGGATTCTGTGGCGCACGGCTGTACAGGAAAAGGGAATGACCAGGTAAGGTTTGAGGTCACTTGTATGGCGCTCGCGCCTGAATTAAAGATAATCGCGCCGTTAAGGGAATGGCACATGTATTCGAGGGAAGAAGAGATAGAATACGCGAAAGAAAACAATATACAGATAGATACCACGAAAAAAAGCCCTTACAGCCTGGATAAAAATATCTGGGGGATGAGTATAGAATGCGGGATGCTGGAAGACCCGTGGAATGAACCGGCAGAGGATGGTTACCAGATGTCGATAGATCCGGCTAAAGCGCCGGGGAAACCTACATACGTGGAAATAGAATTCTATAAGGGCGTGCCTGTCAAACTTAACGGGAAAAAATACAGCCCGGTCAGCCTGATATTGAAATTAAACGAGATAGGCGGCAGGAACGGCATCGGCAGGACTGATCTCGTGGAGAACAGGCTTGTGGGAATAAAATCAAGGGAGATATATGAGGCGCCTGGCGCGTGGATTTTGTACCATGCCCATAAAGACCTGGAAAGCCTTGTGCTGGACAGGGAACTTCTGCACTTCAAAGAAAGCATAGCCCTTAAATACGCGGACCTTGTTTATTACGGTTTATGGTTTACACCTTTGAAAGATGCGCTGGACGCTTTTATAAATAATACACAGAAGCATGTGACCGGCATAGCGAAGGTTAAATTATTGAAAGGCGTGGCAAGTGTTGTGTCCAGGAAGTCGCCGTATTCGCTGTACAGGAAAGAAATGGCGACATACGATAAAGGCGACAAATTCGACAGGTCTATAGCGGAAGGTTTTATTAAAGTATGGGGAATGCCGTATAAAAAGTAAAAGGTGGCATATGAAAAATAAATTGTGGGGTGGAAGGTTTTCCAAAAAAACCAATCCTCTTATGGACGAATTCACAAAGTCTGTCCAATTCGATAAAAGGCTGGCTGAATACGACTGTCTCGGAAGCATCGCGCACGCCAGGATGCTGGCAAAGTGCGGTATTATACCTAAAAAAGACGCCGCCAGGATCGTCTCGGGCCTGAATTCTATCCTGGGACAGGTCAAAAAAGGCTCGTTAAAAATCGATAATTCCGCGGAGGATATCCATACTGTTATACAGAATGAGCTGGATAAAAAAATTGGAAAATCCGCGGCTATGCTTCATACAGCAAGGAGCAGGAATGACCAGATTTCGCTTGATACCAGGATGTATTGCAAAAAAGAAATAGGCGAGATAACTGACAAGATAGCCGCGTTCAAGTCTTCGGTAAAGGGATTTTGTAAAAAAAATATCGATGTCATAGTGCCTGGCCTTACGCATCTCCAGAACGCGCAGCCTGTTTTATTGAGTCATCATATGCTGGCTTATTGCGAGATGCTGGGAAGGGACATGGACAGGCTCGCTGACTGTAAGAAACGGGTAGATGTCCTGCCTCTGGGTTCATGCGCGATAAGCGGTACCAGCTTAGCGATAGACAGGAATTTTACCGCCAAAGAGCTCGGCTTTTCAAAGATATCCTCGAACAGCATGGACGCGGTGAGCGACAGGGATTTTGTCATAGAGACTATATTCTCTCTCGCGATAGCCGGCATGCATCTTTCCAGGCTTTCGGAAGATATCATAATATGGAATTCCCAGGCAGTAAGGCTCGTGGATGTCGGGGATGAGTTCTCTACAGGCTCGAGCATGATGCCCCAGAAAAAGAATCCGGACGCCTTGGAACTCGTCAGGGGGAAATGCGGGACGCTTTACGGCTCGTTGACCGAAGTAATGGTCATGATGAAGGGCCTGCCACTTACTTATAACAGGGACATGCAGATAGACAAAGAGCCTTTGTTCAGGGCGATAGATACAATAAAAAGTTCCCTGGATATCCTGGCCGCGATGTTCAAGGCCCTGAAGGTGAATAAAGACAGGGCAAACGAACTTTTACAGGATGAGTCCATCTACGCGACCGATATAATGGAATATCTTGTCAAAAAAGGTGTCTCCCTAAAGGATGCCCATGATATCACAGGCAAGATAGTCGCGTATGGGCTTGGCAGGAAATTGAAAATATCCGAGATCTCTTTAAGGGAGCTGAGGTTTTTCAGCCCTAAATTCAACAAGGATGTTTATGAACTGCTGGACGCTGAAAAATCCGTGAACTTGAAAGATTCTTTCGGGGGCACGAGTTCGAAACAGGTAAGGAGACAGCTGAAAAATGCACGATTTTAATTACAGGCGCGGGAATCTTTATTGCGAATCCGTAAGCCTGGAAGAGCTTGCCGCGAAATACGGTACGCCTCTATATGTTTACAGCCGCAATACGCTTATAAGCCATTACAGGAAAATAAAACAAGCGTTTGAGCCGGTAAATCCGCTCATATGCTTTTCGATGAAGGCAAATTCGAACCTTTCCGTGTGCAAGGCGCTCGTAAAAGAAGGCGCGGGGCTTGACATTGTTTCAGGGGGAGAACTGTACCGGGCGCTTAAGACAGACGTCTCTTCCAGGAAGATCGTATATGCCGGTGTCGGAAAAACAGAGAAAGAGATAGAGCTGGCGATAAGACACAGGATATTTTTCTTCAACGTGGAATCCATCCCGGAACTTGAGCGGATAAATAAGATAGCCGGAAAAATCGGGATAAGGCAGAAAATAGCGATACGCGTCAATCCCGGCATAAAAGCCAGGACGCATAAGTATATTACGACGGGCCACGCCGAGAACAAATTCGGCATAGATTTTGATACGGCTGAAAAGATATTTCTGGGGAGAGGTAAATATAAAAATCTGTATATATCCGGTATCCATATGCATATCGGTTCGCAGATAGTGGACGCGGAACCTTTTATCAGCGCGCTTAAAAGGACAACTGGTTTTATAAAAGGCCTTGAGAACCGCGGCGTAACAATAGGGTGGCTTAATATAGGCGGCGGCCTGGGCATAATATATTCCAAAGAAAGGCCGCAGACAGCGGAGGAGTACGCCAGGGCGGTATTACCCGTGCTTAAGAAAATAAAGGCAAACATCATCCTGGAGCCCGGGAGATTTATTGTAGGGAACGCGGGCGTGCTTGTGACAAAGGTTCAGTATGTCAAAGAAGCGCCGGCCAAGAATTTTGCCATAGTGGACGCCGGCATGAATGACCTCATAAGGCCCAGCCTTTACGACGCGTACCATGAGATATTGCCTGTGAAGTCGCGTTCTTATGCCGGGCCTAAACAGGTCAGGGTTTTTGACGTGGTCGGGCCTATATGCGAAAGCGGGGATTTCCTGGGAAATGCCAGGAAATTCATAGGTCTGAAAGAAGGGGACCTTTTGAGCGTTATGAGCGCGGGTGCGTACGGCTTCAGCATGTCCAGTAATTATAATTCACGGCCCAGGACCGCGGAAGTTATAGTAGAGGGCAATAAAGCGAAATTAATACGGCGCAGGGAAACATACAAAGACCTTGTATCCGCGGAAATCTGACATCAGATAAAAGGAAAAACATGGAGATATTAAAATTCACGAAGATGGTGGGCGCGGGGAATGATTTTATAATAATCGAAGGCGAGATTAAAGGATTGAACGCGCTCGCCAAAAGATTATGCGACAGGAAGACCGGCATAGGCGCGGACGGGATACTGGCGCTGGAAGAGTCGAAGACAGCGGATCTCAGGATGCGCGTATTCAACGCGGACGGCAGTGAGGCTGAGATGTGCGGTAATGGCCTGAGATGCGCGGTTTTATTCAAAGGGATCAGGAGAAAAGTAAAGGTAGAGACAAAGGCGGGAATATATGAAGGGGAGATTACCGGAGAAAACAGGGTAAAAGCAAGAATGGAAGAGCCAAAAGATCTAAAATTGAACATCCCCCTGAAGGTAAATACCAGGAAGATAAAAGTGCATTTTGTGAATACCGGCGTGCCGCATGTCGTGGTGTTTGTCAGCGGCATAGACAAGATAGATGTGGACGCTATAGGTTCGGCAATAAGGTATCATAAAGAGTTTAAGCCAAAAGGCGCGAATGTGAATTTTGTCGAGATAATGGACGAAAGCAATATAAAAGTAAGGACGTACGAGAGAGGCGTGGAAGGAGAGACGCTTTCGTGCGGCACAGGATCTGTGGCGTCCGCGATAATAACGAATCATATCCGGTCGATCGGCAAGTCAGCCGGCATGAAACAGATCACGGATACAGAGATAAACGTTCATACGGCCGGCGGCGTTTTAAAAGCGGGATTTAAAAAGATACTGAACGAGATAAGGGATGTTTACCTGGAAGGGGAAACGAGAGTAGTATTTACAGGACAGGTAAATTTATAGAGAGCGAGGTATTTATGTTTGAAGGCGCGATGACGGCTTTGGTGACGCCGTTTAAAAAAGACCGTGTAGATGAAAAAAAATTAGCGGAGCTGGTGGAGTTCCATATAAAAAACGGGACCAGCGGTATTGTGCCATGCGGCACAACAGGTGAATCAGCCACGCTTTCCTACGAAGAGCATGAAAGGGTTATTGAGATCGTGATAGAGGCCGCGGCGGGAAAAATAGCCGTAATAGCCGGGACAGGTTCGAACAGCACCGCCGAGGCATTGATGCTCACTAAGCACGCTAAAAAAGCCGGGGCAGACGCTACGCTTCAGGTCTCGCCGTATTATAATAAACCTACCCAGGAAGGGCTTTATCTGCATTTCAAGACGATAGCGGAGGAAGTGGACCTTCCTATGATCGTTTATAATATAGCCTCGAGGACAGGAGTGAACATAGAGCCCGAGACAATGGCCAGGATGAGCAAAGTGAAAAATATAGCGGGCGTCAAAGAATCCAGCGGAAATCTGGAACAGATGTCCAGGATACGTTATTTGTGCGGCGATAAATTTTATCTCATATCAGGCGATGACGCCCTTACACTGCCTTTGCTCGCGATCGGCGGGACAGGGGTTATCTCGGTAGTGAATAATATCGTTCCGAAAGATGTATCAGACATGGTGGCGAAATTCAAAAAAGGTGACCTGGAAGGCGCGAGAAAATTGCACTACAAACTTTTGCCTTTGGTAAGGGCGGTATTTTTAGAAACCAATCCGATACCTGTCAAGACAGCTATGAGCCTTATGGGCATGATAGAGCCTGGCATGAGACTGCCTTTATGCCCGATGTCGGATGTAAATCTTGAGAAACTAAAAAAAGCCCTCAAAGACTACGGCTTACTATAAATAAGGGAACATTTATGACATTGTCAAAAATGTTCCCTTAGGGAGACATTATATGGTAAAGATAGTTATAAGCGGGATATCGGGAAGGATGGGGATGAGGATAGCCGCGCTTAGTGCCCAGGATAAAGATATAGAGATAGCGGGCGGGCTTGAGTTCTCTTCGAGCGCTGTTATAGGAAGGGATATAGGGGAACTTACCGGGGCGGGGAAGATAAACAAAAAGATCGAATCAGATTTCAATAAGCTCGCGCCTTTTTGCGATGTGCTGATAGAGTTCACAAGTCCTTCCGCTACCCTGGAACATATCGGGATAGCGGTTAAAAATAAAAAAGCCGTAGTAATAGGCACGACCGGATTTTCCAAAGAAGAATTGGGGACGATCAGGGACGCTTCAGCCAGGATACCGGTTGTATTTTCCCCGAATATGAGCATAGGCGCTAACCTTATGTTCAAGATCGCGGAGGAAACAGCGCGGGCGTTGGGAAAAGGCTATGAGGCCGAGATAGTAGAGGCGCATCATGACCAGAAAAAAGACGCGCCGAGCGGCACAGCCAAAAGGCTGGCAGAGGCTGTTTTTAAGGCGAAAGGAAAAACTCCCCCGATGCATTCGATCAGATTGGGCGACATAGTGGGGGATCATACAGTTATATTCGCGGGTAACGGCGAAAGGATAGAGCTTACGCACAGGGCGCATTCCAGGGACGCGTTCGCCAGGGGGGCGCTTGACGCCGCGAAATTCCTGGCAGGCAAAAATCCAGGGCTGTATACCATGGCGGATGTCATAGGGATATAAAAAAATGAATTTTGATTTCAGTAAAAGATTAAATAAGCTTCCTCCTTATCTTTTTGTGGAAATAGATAAGGCAAAGAGACAGGCGGCCGCTCAGGGCCGCGACATTATAGATCTCGGTATAGGAGACCCTGACGAACCTACGCCCAAAGAGGTGATAGAATCTCTTTATAAAGCTGTCCAGGACCCGAAAAATCATCATTATCCTCTGGACCAGGGCAATTCTGTTTTCAGGGAGAGGATCGCGTCGTGGTACAGGGAAAGGTTCGGCGTCAGCCTGGATCCGGAGAAAGAGATACTGCCTCTCATAGGTTCGAAAGAAGGCATAAGCCATATGCCGCTCGCGTTCGTTAACCCCGGGGATATTTCACTTGTCCCTGACCCGTGTTATCCTCCGTATAAAGGCGGGACTATACTGGCGGGAGGCGTACCTTGCCTGATGCCTTTAAAAGAAGAGAATAACTTCCTGCCTGACCTGAACAGCATAAAAAAATCCGCGCTCAAAAAAGCGAAAGTCATTTATATAAACTACCCCAATAATCCTACAGCCGCTACCTGTGAAAAAGGTTTTTTTGAAGATGTTGTCCTTTTCGCCAAAAAATATAATCTCATGGTAGCATCCGACGCTGCTTATTCCGAGGTGGCGTTCGATGGCTACAGGCCTGATAGCTTTTTGAAAGCCAGCGGCGCCATGGAGACAGGGGTGGAATTCCATTCGCTTTCGAAAACCTGTAATATGACAGGCTGGCGCGTAGGTTTTGCCTGCGGCAACGAGAAGATCATAAGCGGCATAGCCAGGGTAAAATCGAATGTGGATTCCGGGGTGTTTAACGCTGTCCAGGCCGCGGGGGTCACCGCCCTTGATATAGCGGATAAGCATCTCGAGAGAATGAATAATGTGTACCAGGAAAGAAGGGATGAGCTGGTGGACGGATTGAATAGATTGGGATGGCCGGTAAAGAAACCAAAAGCCACATTCTATGTATGGGCGAAATTGCCAGGCAAGCAAAGATCATCCATTAAATTCGCCCAGTCGGTTCTCGATGGCGCGGACATCATAATTACCCCGGGTATAGGTTTCGGGGAGAACGGCGAAGGCTATGTAAGGTTCGCGCTCACTGTTTCCAAAGAAAGGATACGGGAAGCGGTCGAGAGGCTGAAAAAGGTGCTTTAGGTAAGATTTTTGACACTGTCAGAAATCTTACCTTAGGATATGCGTTGTTATATAGGGATTGGTTCAAATCTGGGTGATAGGCGGAAATACATAGATAGTGCGATCGATAAGTTGAGGGAGACAAGTAGTATCGAAGTGAAAAAAGTCTCCGGTATCTATGAGACAGAGCCAATAGGCGGGCCGAAGCAGGGCAGATACCTGAACGGGGCAATAGAAATAGAGACCGGGCTCAAGCCAAGAGAGCTTCTTACAAGGCTGCAGGATATAGAAAAAGAGTTGGGCAGGATAAGGACGGTCAGGAACGCTCCGCGTACGATAGATCTGGATATTCTCTTGTATGGGGAAGACAATATAGACGAGCCAGGCCTGAAGATACCGCATCCCAGGATGAGGGATCGGGAATTTGTCATGAAGCCGTTAAAAGAAATATATGATGAAGGTATATAAAGATATAAGCTCTTTGGCAAGAGAAGTCAAAAAGATAAAAGGATGCGGTAAAAAAATAGGGCTTGTCCCGACCATGGGAGCTCTTCATGAGGGGCACGCGAGCCTTATACGGCAGGCTGCGAAAGATACGGATTTCGTTATTGTCAGTATTTTCGTGAATCCCGCCCAATTCGGCCCCAAAGAGGATTTTAAAAGATATCCCAGGGACTTGAAAAAGGACATCGCCCTTTGCGAAAAAGAAGGCGCTGATATTATTTTCGCCCCGGAAGCGAAAGACATGTATCCTGCGGGTTACGTCACTTATGTGAACGTGGAAAAGATCACGGATACATTGTGCGGCGCTTACAGGCCGGGCCACTTCAAGGGCGTGGCTACTGTCGTGGCAAAGCTTTTTAACATTACAATGCCCGATTTAGCTTATTTCGGCCAAAAGGACGCGCAGCAGGCGATTGTAATAAAAAGAATGGTACATGACCTTAATATGGCAGTGAAAATAAAGGTCATGCCTATTGTCCGCGAAAAGGACGGCCTTGCCATGAGTTCGAGAAATGTCTATTTGAACCATGAGGAGCGCGTCCAGGCGCTTTCGATCTATAGATCTTTAAAACTCGCGGAGGCTTTGTTCGATAACGGCGAAAGGAATGCCGGAAAAATAATCGCTGAAATCAGGCGGGCCATAGGAGGCGCTAAAGAGGCGAAGATAGATTACGTGAAAATAGTGGATATGAAAGAATTGAAAGACATGAAAAATATCACAAGCGAAGCGCTGGCCGCGATAGCTGTCTGGATAGGAAAAACAAGGTTGATCGATAATCTTGTGCTCAAGGCCCGGTCTTGAGCACAGTTGTTGAAATGAGAGGAGCATGGATATATGATGTTCAGGACCGTTTATAAATCAAAGATACAGGGCGCCATAGTCACGGAGGCGAACCTCGAGTATGTCGGCAGTATAACCATAGATGAGGATCTGCTGAAGGCTGCGGATATTATGCCCAACGAACGCGTGCAGATAGTGAATCTTAATAACGGCAGCCGGGTAGAGACTTATGTAATAGCGGGCAAGAAAGGGTCGGGCACCATCTGCATGAACGGCGGGGCGGCCCGGTGGGCTTTGCCCGGGGACAGGGTGCTTATAATTTCTTATATCATGATGGAAACAAAAGACGTGGCGGGATTCAAGCCCAGGGTTATTTTTGTGAATACCGGCAATAAAATTGTCAGGAAGAAGTAACACATGACAACTCATCCATACAAAAAAGAAGACGACCTGAAGTATAAAGAAAACCTCAAGAAAAAAATAGCCAGGCTTAAAAAGGAAAAACACGCCGTTATAATAGTACATAATTACCAGCGTGACGAGGTCCAGGACATAGCCGACATAAGCGGGGATTCCCTGGCATTGAGCCAGGCGGCCGTAAAAGCGGACGCGAAGGTCATTGTTTTTTGCGGCGTGGATTTCATGGCGGAGAGCGCGTCCATACTCAACCCGGACAAGATAGTGCTTTTGCCTGTCAAAGAGGCGGGCTGCCCCATGGCGGATATGGTCAGTGTCGAGCGGTTGAGGGAAAAGAAGAAGAAACACCCGGACGCGGCCATAGTCTGTTATGTGAATTCTTCCGCGGCGATAAAGGCGGAGAGCGATATCTGCTGCACATCCTCGAATGCCATACAGATCGTCAAATCACTCAAAGATCACAAAGAGGTCATATTCATCCCGGATAAAAACCTCGGAAGATACGTCCAGCAGCATACTCCTGACAAGAAAATAATCCTGTGGGACGGGTTCTGCCCCACTCATATAAGGGTTTCAAAGGAAGAGGTATTGAAAGTAAAGAAAGCCCATCCTGATGCCGAGATCGTCGCGCATCCCGAGTGCAATCCCGATGTACTGGGCGTAAGCGACCATATCTGCTCGACGGGCGGCATGTTCAGTTATGTCAAATTATCCAAATCAAAGGAATTTATCATAGCGACCGAATCCGGTATGCTTTACAGGCTAAGAAAAGATAATCCAGGCAAAAAATTTTATATGGCTACAGACAGGTTGATCTGCCCTACGATGAAGTTAACTACATTAGGATGGGTCGCTCATTCGCTCGAGGCAATGGAGCATGTGGTAAAGATAGAAGGCGGAATAAGGGATAAAGCCCATAAGGCGCTGGAACGCATGTTAAAGGTTTCGGGAGAAAAATCAGGCGTCGCTCTGACAGGTTATTGATATGAAAAAGAAGATAGGGATTATAGGATGCGGCGCCATGGGCTCGCAGATAGCGGAATACATATCCGCTAATCTCAGGGATATATCGGAAGTGGCGTTTCTTTCCGACATAGACGACGGGAAGGCAAAAGAGCTTTCTGGGAAAATAAAGCCCGCGCCCCGCGTAACTACGATAGACGAATTGATAAATAAAGCGGACCTGATAATAGAAGCGGCGTCCCCCGCTGTTTCCGGGGATGTGGCGGAAAAGGCGGATTCCCTGAAAAAAGACGCGCTTATCATGAGTACGGGCGGGCTTTTGAAAAAAGAGGGCATTATCGAAAAGATAAAAGCAGGCAGTTCAGGCATACATATCCCCAGCGGTGCCATATGCGGCCTGGATGGATTAAAGTCCGCGATGGCAGGCACGGTAACCAGCGTTACCCTCATCACCAGAAAACCGTTAAAAGGCCTGGCGGGCTCGCCGTATCTGAAAGAAAAAAACATAGATATAGAAAAGATAGACAGGGAAACCCTTTTGTATTCCGGCACCGCGCGAGAGGCGATAAAATACTTTCCGCAGAATATAAACGTGGCTGTTACGCTGAGCATATACGGCCTGGGGGCGGACCTGACACATGTAAAGATATTTACTTCCCCTGAATATACTAAGAATATCCATGAGGTAGAAGTTATAGGCGAGTTCGGAAGGCTCTGGACAAAGACCGAGAATGTGCCGTCCAGGGCTAATCCGAAGACAAGCGGATTAGCTATATTTTCCGCGATCGCGAAGTTAAAAGAAATTGTTTGAGTTAAAATCCTAAAGAGGGAGGGGGTGATCAGGAATGGAAAAAGTAATGAAATGCGGAGTAAAGAAAGTAAAGGGATATCTTTATTTCATTGATAAGCACGGAGATATCTCCAGAGCGAAGATGGCTCGCGGCGGAAAGAAAAAGAAAAAAAGATAAAAGATCCAATTCGTGTCCCGTCCCCGCCGCTAGAATGTCGGCGGGGCGGGACTCCGAAATCTACAATAACCCCAATTCAATCGATGCGACCCCTGGTTTTAATCCTGCTTTTTGCGCTTATTGTCATATCCCAGATAAATACCGTGGTTGACGCAGATATATGGTGTCATCTCAAGACCGGCGAATATATCGTAAAAAATCTGGATGTCCCGCGTACGGATATTTTTTCCTATACGCTGGAAAACCAGCCCTGGGTGGATCACGAATGGCTCTCGCAGGTTTTATTCTACGTTGTTTTCGAGAAATCCGGCTGGCTTGGCATAAACCTGCTCAAGGCCGGCGTCATATCTTTATGCTTTTTCATCCTTTTATTTTTCATAATTTTTAAATACAAAAAATCCGGTTATGCGGTATTTCTGATATTGTTTTCCGTGCTCGCGTTCGGCTACCGCTCGTTCGCGAGGCCCGAAATATTTTCCTATCTCCTGCTATGCCTGTTTTTCTGTATACTCGAAAACGAAAAGAAACTGTTCCTGCTGCCGTTCCTGCAGGTTTTATGGGTGAATCTGCACGGGTATTTTATATTGGGCCCTATCCTGGTGGTTTTATATTTAGCCGGAGAACTTATCTCGGGAGATACCGCCAGGGTTAAAAAATTAGCCGTGATATTATGCCTGGTAAGCCTGGCATGCCTTGTAAATCCTTATTTTTATAAAGGCGCGTCCTATCCGGTAAAAATACTGACGGATATTTTTACCGGACAGAAAGGCTGGAGCCGGGATATACATGAATTGATAATGCCTGTCAATGTAAGTTTCGGCAGGTATGTTTTTTTCTGGGCGCTGGCAGCCCTTTCCAGCGTTACATTCCTCATCAATCTTAGTAAAGCCAGGATGCGCCACGTCCTTGTATTCCTGGGCGCATTCATAGCTTCTTACGCGGCGATAAGGAATATGCCTGTATTTATATTTATAGCCATGCCCGTATCCGCCATTAACCTGAACGAGGCCGGCATCACTAAAAACATATCCGACAGGAAATATTATGCCGTTGCCCTCGCGGCTACCCTGGCAGCTGTATATTTCTTCATCTCCGACAAATATTATGTATTTACAAAGCAGTCATCATTCAGGAAAACAGGATCCGGGGTTACGGAAATTTTGACGCCGTCCGGGGCATGCGATTTTCTCAAAGCCAAAAATATAAAAGGCCGCATGTTCAATAGTATTGATTTCGGGCACTATATCGCCTACAGGTTTTATCCGGAAAAAAGAATTTTTATAGACGCGAGGACGGAATTGTATAAGTATGATTTTTACAGGCTGTACCGGAGGGCGCATAATTATCCCGCCGAATGGGAAGCGCTCCGGGCGAAATACGGTTTCGATATAGCGCTGGTGAGGCATGCATTCAGCGGCACAGAGCGGTTATTGAGGTATTTATACAACAGCAAGGAATGGGCGCTGGCATATTATGACAGGGGTTCCGCCCTGTTCCTGCGCGATCCTTCCCTCCGGCTGGATTTCAGCGGAAAAAAAATAGAAAAGCCGGATGAGGCGCTGAGCATAGCGGGTTTTTTCGAAAAGATAGGGGAGGTAAAAATAGCGGAAGATATTTATATAAAGCTCCTGGAATCCACGCCGGGATTTTTAGAAGCGGGCAACAATCTCGCGGTTATCTATATCAATACCGGAAGGTTTAACGAGGCGCTCAGCCTTATAAATAAATTTTTGGAACGCTATCCCGCCTCAGCCGAGCTTTACTGCAATAAAGGCGCGCTGTATCTGCGTTCGGGGAACAGGGAAGAGGGTTTGGTGTTTTTGGAAAAATCAGCCAGGCTGGACCCGTATCTGAGACGGGCCTCTTATATGCTCGGCCTTGTGTATCTTGAAAAAGGAGATATCGTAAGAGCGATGAGGCAGTTCGAGAAATACCTGGCATTGGATCCTTACAGCGCGTCGGCGCACAGGCTCTTAGGGGATATCTATAAGCAAAAAGGGTTTTTAAAAAAAGCCGGGGTGGAATATAATGAGGCAAATGAGCTGGAGAGATGAAAAGGAGAGCGGCATGGTATGTGATATAGCGGATTATTTAAATAAGAATAAAAAATACGCGGTAAATCTGCTTTCAAGGCTTATCGAGATACGCACAGTGAACCCGCCCGGGGAGAATTACGAAAAGATGGCGGAGCTTCTCGAAAAAGAATGTAAAAAGCTGGGATTCGTTACCAGGAAATATGCCACGCCCGGATATGTGCTCGAAAAATTCGGGGTAAAAGGCGGCTCGAAAAGAGTAAGCCTGGTAGCTGATCTTAACGCCGGGGCAAAGAAAATTTTTCATATAAACTCCCATTATGACGTGGTGCCGGCGACAGATAAATGGAAGCGCGAGCCGTTTAAGGCTACAGTGGAAGGCAACAGGGTCTATGGCCGCGGTTCCGAAGACATGAAGGGGAACATCGCGAGCGTATTGTTCGCGTTAAGGGCGTTGAAAGAGCGCGGCATAAAGCTAAGAGTAAACATACAGCTTTCTTTTACGCCTGACGAGGAGATAGGCGGGAGGACAGGGCTCGGGTACCTGGTGGAAAGAGGGTTAGTAAAAGCGGATTACGCGATGAGCGAAGGTTATTCGGGGCATTGTATCTCGATAGGGAATAAAGGCGTTTTATGGGCGGAGGTGGAGATCAAAGGCAAGTCAGCACATGGCTCTACGCCTCATAAAGGGGTAAACTCTTTCGAGAGAATGAACAAGCTGGTGAATGAACTGGAAAAATTGAAAAGCAAGATAGTAAGAAGGAGGACGCGGTATAATATGCGGGACGTTGTTTCAAAAAGCCCGACTTTTGTCATGGGTGGGCTCATGGAAGGGGGCGTAAAGGTAAACGTGGTTCCGGGCGTTGTAAAATTCAGCATAGACCGGCGCCTGATACCCGAGGAAGATATAAAAACAGCGAGAAGGGAAATAGAAGGTGTGATAAAAAAATTCAACGCGAAATACAGGGATTCGAAAGCCGGAATAAAATTTGTTTCGCAGGAAGGGCCTGTTGTGTCAGGGAAGGATAGCGCGTTTTTCAAAATAGCGGCGGATGCCGTGGAATCTGTGACAGGCAAAAAAACAGAGTTCAGCGTAATGCCAGGCGCTACTGACATGCGGTACTTCATGTGGAAAGGCGTGCCTGCCCTGGGTTACAGCGCGTCAGGCGGGGAAAAATGGCACAGCGATGATGAGTTTGTATATATCAGCAGTCTCGTGGATACCGCTACGGTCTTTGCATCAATCATAAGCCGCTTATCGTAGGGGCACGGCATGCCGTGCCCCTACTGAAATGTAACATTAGAGGAGAAGGTAATGGAAGAAGGGTTTATTAAGATATTCGGGGCAAAGGAACATAATCTCAAGAATATAAATCTTGAGATACCGAGGAATAAGCTGGTGGTAATTACCGGCTTGAGCGGATCGGGAAAATCTTCGCTTGCCTTTGATACGATATACGCCGAGGGCCAGCGCAGGTATGTCGAGAGTTTGTCCGCTTACGCGAGGCAGTTCCTGGAACAGCTCGAAAAGCCCAACGTGGAACACATAGAAGGTTTATCCCCGGCTATCTCTATTGAGCAGAGGAAGGCCGGAGGCAACCCCCGTTCCACGGTCGGGACAACCACGGAGATATATGATTACCTGAGGCTCCTTTTTGCCCGCGCCGGAAAACCTTATTGTTATAAATGCGGACGGGAAATAAAACGACAGAGCCAGGATGAGATAATAGACAGGCTCTTGAGGTATCCCGCGGGTTCGTCCATATTAATACTCGCGCCTGTGGTAAGGGGCAGAAAGGGCGAATATCTCAGCCTGTTCAGCGAGCTGAAAAAACAGGGTTTCGCGAGGATAAGGCTGGACGGAGCCATAATCTCATTGGACGAGAAGATAAAATTGGATAAATACAAAAACCACAATATAGAGGTCGTGGTGGACAGGGTGGTGATCGAGAAAGGCGTCAGGGAAAGGCTGGCTGATTCTGTCGAGACGGCGCTGAAAGCCGGAAAAGGCCTGATGCTTGCTTCCATGCTCGATACCAAAGAAGACGAGCTTTTCAGCGAATTATATTCCTGCCCGGAATGCGGGGTAAGTTATGAAGAGATAGAGCCAAGGATGTTCTCCTTCAACAGTCCGTACGGGGCGTGCCAGGCGTGTGCGGGATTAGGCACGATAATGGATATAGATCCCGACGCCGTCATCCCGGATAAAACAAAATCTTTAAGGGAAGCCATAAGGCCGTGGCGCGTCGGAGGCATGAGGATAATACTTCATTACAGAAGGCTTTTGAGAAAACTGGGCCAGGAATACGGATTTGATATAGATACGCCTTTTAATAATATCCCAAAAAAGATAAGGGATGTCATACTTTTTGGTTCGAGCAGAAAAGAGCAAGGGGTTCATTTCGAGGGTGTTGTGCCTAATTTATTAAGGAGGCTGAAAGACACGGACAGTGAATTCATGAGGGCGGAGATAAATAAATACACGACTATTTCCGTATGCCCTGAGTGCAAAGGGAAAAGGCTGAGACCAGAGGCGCTCTCTATAAAGATAAACGATATATCTATAAGCGATGTTTCAAGTTTTTCGGTCAGGGATGCCGCTAGGTTTTTTTCCGGCATAAAACTTACGGATACGCAGGAGAAGATAGCGCATCAGATATTGAAAGAAATAAAAGAACGGTTAGGATTTATGGCTAATGTAGGCCTCGATTATCTTACGCTGGACAGGGTCAGTTCGACCCTGTCGGGCGGAGAGGCGCAGAGGATAAGGCTGGCGACGCAGATAGGCGCGGGGCTTACAGGCGTGCTTTATGTCCTGGATGAACCGAGCATAGGGCTTCACCAGAAAGATAATGCCAAGCTTCTTGATACCCTTAAGGCATTGAGAGATCTCGGCAATACACTGGTGGTTGTCGAGCATGACGAGGCTACGATAAGGAGCGCGGATTATATAGTTGACCTTGGCCCCGGGGCCGGAAAGCACGGCGGGTACATAGTCGCCAAAGGAAAGATAGAGGATATTATCGGCTCCAAAGAATCTCTTACCGGCAGTTATCTGAGAAAGGATTTAAAGATAAGTATCCCAAAGAAAAGACGGAAAGCCGTAAAAAGCAGATCTATTGTCATAAGAAATGCCAGGGAGCATAACCTTAAAAATATAGATATCGCGATACCTCTCGGGCTTTTTGTGTGCATTACAGGGGTGTCCGGTTCCGGCAAAAGCACGATGGTTGATGATATCCTGTACAATGCGCTCGCGAAAAAACTTTACGGGTCAAAAGAAAAACCCGGAAGCCACGATGCTATTGAAGGCGCGGAGCAGATAGATAAAGTTATAGTCGTTGACCAATCGCCTATAGGCAGGACACCGCGTTCAAATCCGGTTACGTACACCGGGGTATTTTCTTTTATCAGGGACATATTCGCGAGGCTCCCCGAGTCCAGGATGAGAGGGTATAAGCCCGGGCGTTTCAGCTTCAACGTAAAAGGAGGCAGGTGCGAGGCATGCCAGGGAGACGGGATAAAACAGATAGAAATGCATTTCCTGCCGGATGTCTTTGTGGCGTGCGAGGTATGCGCCGGGAAACGGTATAACCACGAGACCCTGCAGGTCCTCTATAAAGGAAAATCTATAGCGGATGTGCTGGAAATGACCGTGGAAGACGGAATGGAGCTTTTTAAGAATATCCCGCAGATATATCAGAAATTAAAGACGCTTTACGATGTAGGCCTCGGGTATGTGGAGCTCGGGCAATCCGCTACCACTCTTTCCGGAGGCGAAGCGCAAAGGGTAAAACTTGCCTCTGAACTAAGCAAGATAGGCACCGGCAAAACCCTGTATATACTGGATGAGCCTACCACAGGTCTGCACTTCGCCGACATAGACAGACTCCTCAGAGTATTGCACGCGCTTGTGGAGGGGGGAAACAGCGTTTTGATAATAGAGCATAACCTGGATGTTATCAAGTCCGCGGACTATATAATAGACCTGGGGCCGGGAGGCGGAGATGAAGGCGGAAAAATAACAGCCTCAGGCACGCCCGAAGAGATAGTAAAAATCCCGTCATCGTCTACTGGACAATATCTAAAAGAATATCTTTAATGTATATGTTTCTAATTGAGCCAGGTTGGGGCCATTCGGCACTGAAATAATTTCGCCGTGCGCTACGGTTTACGGCTCATTTTTTATACCGAAGGCAGTCTTGACGGTATAAAAACTTCGCCGTAATTCCTTGCGCACTTAGCAGAATAAAAAATAAATTATGCCGAAATTTTTCTAATGTGCCTTATGTCCCAACCTGGCTCAGAGACATATAATATACTGTAAAGCTGTAGCTATTTCCGGCTGGCAGGTTTGAGAAAAGCATTGTTTCTTCGAGCGGGCATGGTGTCCGCCATCGTTTTGTGGCGGACGAGCGAGAAGAAACACTGAGCGTAGACCGCCACGCTGGGGCGGTCAAGCGTCTTTTCGAAAGCCTGCCAGCCGGAAAAGAGAATTTGTATATTTTCACTTTTCTCTTGAACATTAAGCCGCTCAATGCTATATTTATAATCAAGATGAGATGTATTAAATATATATTTATTATTATAGCTGTCATATTGATGGCAGGGGCCGGATACGGGGAAAATTCCGATCTCAGCCTGGCTAAGAAATCCTTCCAGGACGGATTTTATGAAATAGCCGCCAAGGCGTTCGAAAAATTTTTATCCGAAAATCCCTTTGACACGGATGTTTATAACGCGCGGCTTTTGCTGGGAGAGTCCTATGTGTATCTTAACAGGTTCACCGACGCGATGAAAGAACTGGACGCCGTGATAAACTCCGCCGGGTGGACAGGGCCCAAGGACGAGGCGATGTACTGGAAATCGGAGATATATTCCAGGACCGGGGATTTCGAGAAGGCCAGGGAGATATACGATTCCATTCTCGCGGAATTTCCAAAATCGAATTACACGCCTTACGTTAAATACGCGTACGCGCGGTCGCTCTACGAAGAAAAAAAATACCAGGATTCTATCAATAAATTTTCAGCCTTTATATCCGAATATCCCGCGAACGAATTAAAAGAAGATGCCGAATTGAAGATAGGGGAGACACTCTACCGGCTTAAGAAATACGACGAATCCAGGGAAAGATTAGCGGGGCTCATCGCCAGGACCAAAGACATAAAAAAAGCCAAACTCGCTTATTTTTATACCGGTGAAAACCATTATTACCAGAATGACTACAAGGCCGCGCTGGAGGCGTTCAAGAAAGCGCTCGAGATCGCTCCGGAGGATGACATAGATTTTTACGCTATATACGACATGGCGTGGAGCTATATGAAATTAGAGCGGTATGAGGACGCTGCCAGGGAATTCGACCGTCTGGGGAATTTCAAAAAGAGTTACGATGTCATGGATTCCGCGCTCGAAGGCAAGGCCCAGGCGTTTATGAAAATGAAAAAATTTGACGACGCTTTAAAATGTTTCAGCGAGATTATAGAAAAATTTCCCAAAAGCGCCTTAATAATGAAAGCATATCTCGGCAAATCCGAAGCGCTTTATAATCTTGGTTTATACGAGGACGGCATAGAGGTGCTGAAAGACGGAATAAACAAATTCCCTCCCGCCGGCTATGCCGATGATATGAGGTATAATCTCGGCTGGCTGTATTTTAAAACAGGCAGGTATAATGACGCGATAGAGGAGTTCAGCAGGGTCATCAAGACAACAAATGATGATATTTACAGGATAAGCTCGTATTGCAGGCTGGGGGACGCGTATTTCCAGCTGAATCAGCTGGAAAAAGCGTCGGAAGCTTATGACATGGTTTTAAAAGAGGCCAGTGTCAATCCCGACGCCGTATTCGGTTATGTGGATTATGCCCAATACCAGATAGGCAGGATACAATTCAAATCAGAACGTTACGAAGGCGCGATACTGGCTTTCGGCAGTTTGTTGAAAAATTACCCCTCTTCCAGGTACGCCGAAGACGCGTCTTACGGCGTAGCGGCGTCATATTTCAAGAAAGGCTCTTTTCAGGACGCCGCCCGTGAATTCAGGGCATTCCTTGAAAAGTTCAAGAATACAAAATACAGGGATGACGCCGAGTTCCAGATGGCAGGGGCTTTTTATAACATCTCCGAATATAAACAGGCGATAGAGGTGTTCCAGGGCATAGCGTCAAACAGGTCCGGCACCCAGCTTGCCAAACGCGCGTTATATGAAATAGGATGGTGCTATTACAGGATGGGGGATAATAAGAAAGCCCTTAACCAATTCGAAGACTATATAACCCGGTATCCCCAGGATGAATTGACAGGAGAAGTAAAGTTCTGGCTGGGCGAGTATTATGCTAACAGAAAGGATTTTGACAAAGCGGAAAAGTATTTCGATAATCTGGTCAAGGAGTCCCCGGAAGATTCTCTCAGCGATGACGCGGTCTACAGGACCGCGATAATTTTTTATGAAAAAGGCGAACTGGATAAAAGCGCGGCCTATCTCGAAAACCTTAAAATGGTTTATAGCGGCAGCGATCTTATTCCCGCGGCAGAGCTTAAGATCGCGGATATTTTAATGAAAAAGAAAGATTATGGCGAAGCTAAAGCCAGGCTTTTAAAATTCTTGGAGGACTACAAGGATACTGATTTTGTAAAAGTGGCTTTCAAATATCTCGGGGATATCATGAAAAAAGAAGGCAACATCCAGGAAGCTATTGGGTATTATAAAAATTCCCTGGATGACAGGCGGGGGGATTTTAACGCCGGTATCCAGCTTACCATAGGCCGGCTTTATGAAGAATCCGGGGATGTAGATAACGCTATCGCGGAATATATGAAAGTCGGGTACATATATCCGGATTCCACCGAGATAGTCGCGAACGCTTTTCTCCTGTGCGCCGAATTGATGGAAAAGCAGGGTAAAATGGAAGAGGCTGGAAAAATGTATAGAAAGATATCCGAGATGGACGTAAAAGAGTCGGCGCTCGCGAAGGAAAGGCTCAGGAAAATAGAAGAGAATAGATAAGGTGCTTTAAAGTTTAAGGTTTGAAGTTTAAAGTTAAAAGGAGCGTAAGATGTTCGATATCATACAAAAAGGCGGGGCGGTGATGTACCCTATTATATTGTGTTCCGTAATAGCCCTGGCTATAGTCATAGAGAGGATCAGCTATTTTTACAGGATAAAGATAGATAGCGCGGCTTTTATGAATAATATAGAAGGCGCGTTGAAATATAACAAGATCGCCGAAGCTGTCAAGATATGCGAGGATACACCCGGTCCGACTGCCCGGGTGATAAAGGCCGGGATATTGAAATATGACAGGCCCAGGCAGGAGATCAGGGAAGCAATAGAAGACGCGGGCCATCAGGAAATCCCGGGCCTTGAAAAACATATAAAGACTTTAGCCGCTATAGCGCATATATCGCCGTTACTGGGTATATTGGGCACGGTTATCGGCATGATCAAGGTTTTCAATATCATACAGCTGAAAGCAGCCGCGTCCAATCCTGTCGGGACTTTGGACCTGGCAGGCGGCGTATGGACAGCGCTTTTAACAACCGCCGCGGGGCTTATCGTAGCTATCCCAACCATAACCGCCTATCATTATCTGGCGTCCAGGGTCCAGGATTTTACAATTGAAATGGAGCGCAGCGCGGCCGAGCTTATAAACATATTATCGCAAAGAATAGAAGGGTATAAATGAGATTCAAAAGCGGCCTTTATATAGGAGATACCAGGCTGGATATGGTACCTCTGATAAATTGCGTATTTTTGCTTTTGATATTTTTTTTATTAACCCCGGGATTTATTTCCCAGCCCGGCATAAAGATAAGCCTCCCGAGGGCGGTTACCAGCGGGGTCGTGGGAGAAAACCCGCTGATCATTACCGTTACGTCGGATAACAGGTTTTACCTGAACGATACGCCGGCGACTCTCCTCGAACTTAAAAGTAAACTCGAAACCGCTGTCGCAGGACCTGTATTGATAAAGGCGGACAGGAATGTAAGTTTGAGCAAAATAGTCAATATATGGGATTTTTGCAGGGAAATCGGCATAAAAGAGATCAATATAGCTACGGACAGGGAAATAGAATGACAATTCTTATGGATATATTCAAGGACCGCACCCTTAATACGGCGATATTGATTTCAGTGTCTTGGCACTTTTTTTGCATGTTTTTATTTAATCCGGTAGCGCCCGCCGGGAACATAAAGGAATATGGCGGATCCATATCATTCCTGGGGGGCATCCTGGAAAATGTCTCGCCCGGGAATAAAAAGCTTTTTACGCCGGATAACGCTTCTATTGCGTATGAAATAAATAAAGCGGAACCTGTTGAACCGGGTTTTATAAACACACGGCTGGAAAAAAAAGACATTTTTTATCCGCAGGATAATTACGAACCGCTAAATTTAGACATATACCGCAGAAAAGAAAGTGCCAGGGTTGATTTTTCCGGTTTTTTTATAAAAGGGGATGCCAGGGACAGGGTAATAGTGTATAAACCTGATATGGGAAAAGTTGTGACGCTTCCTTCCGATTTCAGTTCCGATTTCAGTTCTACGGTAAAATTTATGATATCGAGGGATGGTTTTGTCAAGTACGCGGAATGCGTCATTTCCAGCGGTTTTCCGGAAATAGACCGTGAAGCGGTAAGATATATAAGAAAGTGGCAATTTGCGCCCGAAGCGGAGGATAATCAAGAAGGGATTGTGCGCGTAAGCTTCAAGTGATGATAAAGGTTGAATTTTCTTTAGCAATTGCGTTATATCTTATCTTGACAACCTGCCTTATGCTGTCAATACTCGCGTTTAAGGGCAGAAAGGAGCCGGACTGGTTTTTTTCTGAAAGAAATTTTTTGTGGCAATGTTCCATATGCACTTATGTATATGTAGACAGCAGGCACGCTAATATATCTCAATGTCCCAGGTGCGGAAGTTACAACAAAAAAAAGGAGGATACGCATGCCGGACGAAAAAATGGTCAATGAAGAAGAAAAGCTGCCTATAGGCCCCCCGCTTAAAGTGCTCGATTACAGGACTATAAGCAGAGGCTTTGGGTGGTGGTCCGCGGTTGTCTTGGTTGAATCATGGGGTAACAGGCGCCTATGCATGTATTTATGGCAAAAGTCGGACACCGGGTGGAAGAGGAAACAGAAATATACCATACACAGCCAGGAAAGATGGCATTTAATATCCGAGGCAGTAGAGTCTTTGGTCGGAGAATTGCAATAAGTAATTGCAATAAAAAAAATTAGGTGGAAAATAATCATGAATATATACAATAATAAAGGTGTAGCTATCTTCATAAGCCTGGCATTGTTGTTTCTGTTATCCGCGGCAGCTATCGCGGTGCTATTGACAACTTATAATTATAATAGCATATGTGAAGGGCAAATAAAAAGGCTTAAGGCTATGGTTTCGGCAGAAGCAGGTATCAATTACGCATATTGGAAGCTTGGGCCAAATACCGATGAACCGGGCTATAGCGGAAGCACTATTACTGTGGGGGGCACTGATGTCGTAATAACTATATCAGGGCCTGTTTCAGGCAGATATACAATAACCTCCAAGGCGGAATACCAAAAAATATCAGCGCCATAATTATATAACTATTTATATTTAAATAAGTTAAGGAAAAATATATGAAATTTTATGTATTTTTCCTTTATTTTTTCATCATATTATTTTTTTATATAAGTTATTTATTTTAAAATAGTTATATTAATTAACAACTTACAGCCTCTTTACCCTTCCTTGACAAAGTAAGTTCTTTATGGTATATTTTGTTTCACCCATAAAATTAGTAAGTATATTAGGAGGTGTTATAAATGTCAAGACTCATGGATACGGATGAATTAGCCAGGTATCTTAAGTTAGAGAAGCAGACTATCTACAATTGGCTTCATCAAAAGAAGATCTCCGGCATAAAGGTAGGCCATGTCTGGAGATTCGATAAGAAGTCGGTTGATGAATGGCTGAATTCTCAAATGGTAGAGGCTAAATCTAAAACAGTTAAACAGGCTTTATAATGGATAAAAACATATTGTCTATATTTAACGCCAAAAAGGTAGTCGGGCTTTACGTGAGCCAGGACACCGTAGACCTGGTAGTGCTTAAATCAAGCATTGCCGGGCCCAAGCTCGTTAAATTCGGACAGACGCCTATCTATCCTTCCAAAGATGCCAGGCAAGAGGGAGAAGTCGTGCCGGAGTCCCAGGCGGGGATCGCGTCTGTCAGCCGCGATGATTCGTCAACCAAGCCCAAGACAAGAGAAGATTATATAATAGAAGCCATAAAAAAAGTTTTCCGGGAAAATAATGAGAAACCAGGCGATGTGATAACGGCTATACCAAGCGAAGAGATCATGGTACGTTATTTTCAGATGCCGAAGATCCCGAAACAGGAAAGAATAGCGGCTGTTAATTTCGAAGCAAAGCGGCACATACCTTTCCGCATGGAAGATGTAGTTTCGGATTTCCAGGTATTGGCGAATAAAACCACGCCGAATGTCACGGATGTGGTCTTTGTAGCGGTTAAAAAAGATACCATAGAACAATATATGAATATCCTTGCCGCCTCCGGGCTCAGGCCGCTTGTAATAGAATCCGCGCCTTTCAGTCTCATGAGGGCTTTCAACGCCGCTCAACAGATAGACGCGAAAGTCAATACCGCCATAGTCAATATAGACACCGATACGCTTAATATAAGCATCCTCAGGAGCGGCGTACCTTATATAATAAGAGATGTAGCTATTTCCGAGGCTATGCCTGAAGGCAAGTCGTTCGAACCCGTTTTTGAAAAGATACTGGCGGAGATAAAACTTTCCTTTGATTTTTATGAAAAACAATTCCCCAGTGAAGTGATCGATAAGATAATCATATACAGTAAACTGCCTCTGGAAAACTGGCATGAAATAGTAGGCAAGGAACTGCAGATACCCGTGGAGACGGGTGACCCCTTGCGTGGGATAAGGGTTAAATCAGGCGTTGTGCCGGCGAGAGCGGCGGTGTGCTTCGGCCTGGCGCTCAGGGGCCTGGCGGAACCGTTTATAGACATAAATTTATGTAAAGAAAAAATGATGATTTATAAGAAGAAGGAATTGTTTCTCAGGATGGCTTTCCTTGAAGCGTCGGCAGCGGTGTTTTTATTGATAGTCCTGAAGATATTCGCCATAAGGGCAGTCGCTCCTCTTACCGGAGAATTGAATAAGACCCTATCCGAAAGGCCCAAGGCCGAGGTAAATATAAAAAATGACAACATCCCGGACCTGGAAAAGGTTAAGAATGAGATGGAGAAAAGGAAACAGATATTGGAAAACCTTATCTCCAGCAGGACATATTTGACATTCAGGCTGGAGGATGTGGTGAAGGTACTGCCTCAGAATATGTGGTTAAGCGAGATCAGTTTTGAAGAAAAAATAGATAAGAAAAATACTTCCAGGATTACGCGGTACCTTAATATAAAAGGGTATTACGTGACAGATGAAAAAGCTGGCGATAAAGATATCGTAAATACTTTTTTAAGCGGCCTGAAAAAAAGCAGGGTCAATAACGGCATGTCAAGGGCTGACATAGTATCCGTCAAAAGGACGGAGATCAAAGGTGCGAAGGTCTCGAGTTTCGAGGTATCATTAATAGGGCCATAGATATGAAAATAAAAAAGATAGATGTGGAGAAAAAAAACTGGAACAAGCTTGTCATATTTAACGTCGTGATGATAGCCGCGGCGTTGACTGTGAGCATCGTGTTTATCTATATGCCTTTCTCGGAAAGAAATAAATCCATAAGGACGGATATATTGAAAGAAAGGGACAGGAATGTGCTGATAGGCAAAATAAAAGCGCTGGGCAAACACCTTAAAGTCTATGACAAGAGAATACATCAAGGTACGGGGGTTTCGTGGCTTTTGGGCGAGATATCCGGCATGGCATCGAAAGAAAATATAGAGATATCCTCTATAAAGCCCGGTAACCCGGAAGATTACGGGTTATATACCAAATTATTCGTTATAGTCGACATAACTTCGAATTACAATCAATTCGGCAGGTTTATCGCGGCTATAGAATCTTCGGAAAAATTCATGAAGGTGGAAAGCGTTAATGTAAAAAGAATGGACCTTGATGATAAATTCGAGAATGGTTCTGGGAAATTCAGGGCGTTTGACGTCAAGGCTAACATAGTCATAAGCACGATAGTGCCGAAGGAATAATTTATGGCGGAATTTCTTTCCAAGAAACAGCATATGATAGAGTATCTAGCGATAGGGGCGCTGGTAAGTGTCGCCCTTATTATAGGTATAACCAGATTTAAAAAAAGCGATAAAAATGACGAGGTTTTTTCCAGAAAAGAATTTAAGGAGAAGTGGAAAGAGGTTGAGATACTGGAGGCCAATGTCCCTAAAAAAGAGGATGTGGTATCTTATAACATAGAAGACGGCAAAATACCTTTTAAAGGTCCTTTTGATGAAAAAGTGGAAGCGGGGTCGGAGGAAATTGTTTTGCTTCCCGATATGCAGTTCCAGGGCATGGTATGGAGGAGTTCAAGGCCCCAGGCTATCATAAATAACAAGGTATATGATGTAAAAGATATCATTAATACGGCCGGCGGACCGGTTGAGATCAAGGAAATCAAAAAAGACGGCATTCATTTATTGTATATGGGGAAAGAATTTATCGTAAGGCCGAAGTAAGGCCCCTCGTCCGCCGCAGGGCTTTGGCGGGCTCGGGGCGATTTTTACTTCGTAAAAATCGGAGGTTGATTATGAAAACAATCAAATTGGTTATTGCCATTATATTTGTTATTTATGCGTCGGTTCCATTTTCATTTGCCGCCGAGGCGTATCCCAAAGACACGTCTCCCGGCAAAAATAACCTGATATCGCTGGATCTGCAGGACGCGAACCTGAAAACCGTGCTTAAGATGTTTTCCCAGCAGTCGGGCTTGAATTTTATCGCGGGCCAGAGTGTCCAGGACAGGACGGTTACGGTCTATTTTGACAATGTCAAGACCGAAGACGCGCTTAACTATATAATGAACGCTAATAACCTGGCTTATGAACAGGAACCCGGGACCAACATATTTATCGTTAAAGAGACAGGAAAACCGGAGATAGAGACAATAACAAAAATATATGAATTGAAATATGCCCAGCTAAGCGCTCCTGCCAGGGCTGCCGCAGGTTATTCAGGGGACGAAGAAGCGCCCAGCCAGACTGGAGGGGAAATAATCTCGATAGTGCAAAGCCTGCTGTCCAAAGACGGGAAGGTCATAGCGGACAAAAGGTCCAACAGCCTTATTATAAGGGATGTGCCTAGCCAGTTCTCTATAATAGAAAATTTGCTTACGAGGATAGACATAAGGACGCCCCAGGTAATGATAAAGGTAGAGGTACTGGAGACTACGGCGAAACTTATAGAGAATCTCGGGATAAATTGGGGGGATGGCTCGTTCGGGATCTACACAGGGCCTATACATAATACGATATTTCCTTTTAATAACCGCCTTGGAAGGAACAATTCCAGCGGAGAAGGTATAGCGGCAGATGGCGCAGGCACATTCGCGCTTGATGCCACTACGGCCCAGATAGTCGCGCTAAAAAACAGCAGTGATACAAAAGTCCTGGCCAGGCCCCAGATCATGACAATGAACAATGAACTGGCAAAGATAGAGCTTACAGGGAAGGAAATAGCCAGGCAGGTAACCAGCACGACCGCGGTGGGTTCCAGCGGTGCCACCACAGGCACTACTTACGAAGAAAAAGACACGGGTGTTATATTGGAAGTTACGCCCCAAATCAGTAAGGATGGTTATATAACCATGAATTTAAAGCCGAGCGTGACTGATCTGGAAAACTCCAGGTATACGGACCAGTTCGATACTATCAAACGCGCCACGGAAACCACGGTCATGATAAAAGATGGAGAAACCATAATTATAGGAGGCCTTATAAGATCAAGGCGCACCCATGGCCTTAAAAAAGTGCCGTTTTTCGGGGACATACCTGTTATCGGTTCGGCGTTTAGATATAAGACAAAAGATGATTTAGACAGGGAGTTGGTAATATTCATCACGCCGCGCATAATGAAAGATACGCCTGCATATGCCCTTGGCGGCATCTCCGAAAGAGAACAGGAGAAGCCCAAGGCAGTAAGAGAAAAAGAAGTCAACTCGATTTTAGATTTGTTCGGCGGATAAACATGAAGAAATCAAGAGAAAAATTAGGACAGATATTGCTGAAAGAAGGCCTTGTTACGGAAGAACAGCTGGAAAAGGCTATCGCGATCCAGAAAAAAGACGGCACAAGGCTCGGCGAGACTCTGATAAATCTTGGGATAGTTACGGAAAAAGACATTGTTATCGCCATGGCGAAACAGCTGTCGATCCCATATGCCTCTTATGCCAAGGGGCTTTTGAAACCGGCAGAGAGCCAAAATCTTGCCAAATTAGTGCCGGAGGATTATGCCCGCAGAAATATGCTCCTCCCTGTTTCCAGGCACGCGGATTCGCTCATAGTCGCTTTTATGGACCCGCTGGATCTTATCACGATCGATAATCTAAGGCGCATGACAGGCTGTGATATCAATCCCATTATCGCCACTAAATCAGACCTGCAGAGGGCTATTGATGAATTTTACGGCAAGGAAGACCTGCTGAAAGACGCTATAAGCGGTTCGTATGAATTGGAAGAATTTAAGATAGAAAAAGAAACGGAAGATGACCTGAGTTTAGACGACTTGATCGCGAAAGCGGAAGAAGCGCCTGTTGTGAAGCTCGTGGACCTGATATTGATGCAGGCGATAAAAGACAGGGCCAGCGATATACATATAGAACCTTTTAAAAATAAGATCAATATACGCTACAGGATAGACGGCGTCCTTTATGAGATATCGCCTCCGGCAAAACACCTGCTCCCCGCCATAGTTTCGAGGATAAAAATATTATCGAATCTGGACATAGCGGAACGCAGGCTTCCTCAGGACGGCGTATTTTTTGTAAAAGTGGAAAACAAAGGTATTGATATACGAGTTTCCACCATCCCCGCCATATTCGGGGAAAAGGTGGTTATGAGGATATTGGATAAATCCGCCACGCCGTTAAACCTGGGAGAGCTGGGTTTTGATCCGGAAGAGCTGGAAAAATTCAGGAGGGCCATAGCCAGCCCGCACGGGTTGATCTTAATTACAGGCCCTACGGGCAGCGGAAAAACTACAACACTTTACGCGGCGTTGAATGAGATGAAGAGCCCCCGCAAAAATATCTCTACGGTAGAAGACCCTGTAGAGTACAAACTTGAAGGCATTAATCAGGTCCAAATAAAGCCTAATATAGGCTTTACCTTCGCTTCAGCTTTGAGGGCATTTTTAAGGCAAGATCCTGATATTATAATGGTAGGAGAGGTGAGGGATCTTGAGACCGCCCAGATATGTATAAGGGCATCCCTCACAGGGCATCTTGTTTTAAGCACCCTGCATACTAACGATGCTGCAAGCGCCATATCCAGGCTTATAGATATAGGCCTTGAACCGTATTTGATAAGTTCGTCATTGATTATGGTAGGAGCCCAGAGGCTTGTAAGAAGGCTTTGCCCGGAATGTAAAGAGGCCTATGAGACAACGCCTTCGCTGGCAAAGGACTTTGGGATAAAACAAGAGCTTTTGTATAAACCCAAGGGGTGCGATTATTGCAGTCATACAGGTTACCGGGGCAGAATAGCTATCTATGAAATAATATTGATCAATGATAAGCTCAGGGAATTGATCGCCAGGGGCGCGGCGCTCGGAGAGATCAAAGACAAGATAAAAGAATTCGGTTTAAAAACCTTGCTCCAGAGCGGGATAAAAAAAGCCGAAGAAGGCTTGACAAGCATCGAAGAGGTGCTCAGCATAACACTGGTAGCCGGGGAAGAATAGCGGGACAAAAGGATATATCATGCCATTTTTCAGATATTTAGCGAGAGACAGGGAAGGAAAACTAATAGATGAGGTAATAGAGACTACGAGTGAGGGGGAGCTTGTAAATGGTTTACAGGCAAAAGGCCTGCTTGTGATATCTGTCGGGCCCGTGCCTGAGACCAAGTCAAAAAAGAGGGCCGACACCAGGAGATATCACAGGTCGGTAAAACCGAATGATCTTATAATGTTTTCAAGAGAGCTCGCTACTCTTTTGGGAGCGGGTGTGACACTTATAAAAAGCCTGGATATCCTGTGCAGGCAGATAGAGTCCAGGGTGCTTCTCAGGGCGGTAGAGCAGATCAAAAAAGACGTGGAAGGCGGGTATACGTTCCAAAACGCGTTAAAGAAACATGATAAGATATTCTCATCTTTCTGGATAAATTTAGTCGAGACAGGGGAGGCATCCGGGCACCTGCCGTCAAGCCTTGACCAGGTAGCGGTTTATCTTGAGGAAAATGCCGAGTTAAAGAGAAAAATAGTGTCCGCGCTTATTTACCCTATTGTGCTTGTAGGGGTGGCTACGGGCGCGATAGCCGTGTTTTTACTGAAGATCATCCCTATATTTACCGAAATATTCAAGGGTTTTAACGTCGAACTGCCCGTCCTTACTCAGATGGTTATCAGTTTGAGTAATGTGGTAAGGAAATATTTTTTTATAGTGGCAGGTATCTTGATAGGATTGATCTTTCTTTTAAAAAGATATATATCCACGGAAACAGGCAGATGGCGGTTCGATGGATTTATGCTTAAATTACCTGTCGTAGGCCAGTTGATGCGCGAAATAGCCACTGAGCGTTTCGCGAGCGGGCTGGGCACGCTTATCAAAAGCGGGGTCCCTATTTTGCATGCGCTTGAAATAGCCGAGAAAACAGCGGGCAATAAAGTAATGGAGAAAGCGCTCAGGGAGGTAAAGACGGCTGTTAAAGAAGGTAAGGGCATGGGGCAGACGATGCAGGAAAGCAGCTTGTTTTCCCCCCTAGTCATCCAGATGATAAGCGTCGGGGAAGAGATCGGGGAATTAGGGAAAATGCTGGACAGGGTTTCAGTATTTTACAAGGAAAGGGTGAATACTTTTATAACCAGGTTTACCACGATGTTCGAGCCTATAATTTTAGTTTTTATGGGCATAGTTATCGGGGTGCTGGTAATAGCGATGTTTATGCCTATATTCAGTATATCCAGCGCCGTAAAGGCGTCCGGTTAAAATAGATAACATAAATTATTTGACATAGCTATTGTTTGTGATGTATAATTAAACAATAGATAACAAAAAGGAGGAGGCAAAAATGAACAGAAAAGGTTTTACGCTGGTAGAAGTCCTTATAGTCGTTATTATAATTGGTATATTGGCGTCCATAGGTATACCTCAGTTCGCGGCTTCCATTGAAAAAGCAAAAGGCGGAGAAGCCAGAGCGGGATTAGGCCATATACAGACAGGCGAAAAAGTATATTTCGCGGAGAACGAATTTTATACAAATAATTCAGCGGATCTGGATATAACTTTAACCCAGAAATTCTGGTCATTCGGCATATCTACGCCTACTTCCGTTACTTATACGGCGACTGCCACCAGGTCGGGCGGGACCCACAGCGGCGAGACTGTAACTATGGACCAGGCCGGTACGATTGCCGGGAATTGGGAATATTTGTAATTTTTGTATTTATAGAGGTATAACGCAATAAACGTATATAAGAAAAAAAGGAGATAGGATATGCTAAAAAGAGGTTTCACTCTTTTAGAAGTCCTTGTAGTCGTTATTATTATAGGCATACTTGCCGCGATAGCGCTGCCTCAATATACGACAACCATAGAAAAAAGCAGGACAGGCGAGGCGTCTACGAATATAGGTGCGTTGAGGACGGCTGTAGACCGGTATTGGTATCAGAACGGCACTTTTCCTCCGGCTATAACCGATTTAGACATAGATAACCCAAACGACGTAGTCAACAGGTTGTATAATTACATACTTACAGACGGGGGGACCGATGCCTCGACAAGAAAATATACAATAAGGGCGGAGCGTATCGGCAAAGAAGCGGACTACTGGGTGCAATGGACGCAGACGGATAACAATACCAGTAAGCTTACAAGGAGCGCAAAACTTGGAGGGCCGACCAGTTGATGAACAAAAAAGGGTTCACGCTTTTGGAGCTTTTGATAGTTGTTATAATTTTGGGTGTACTGGCTTCGATAGCGCTGCCCCAATACACAGCTACCATAGAAAAGGCCAGGTCCGGAGAAGCCGTAATAAATATCGGGGCTATAAGAGTGGCGCTGGATAGGTATTGGTATCAGAACGGCGCTTTACCGGCGGATAATAATTTTTCTGCGCTGGATATAGATAACCCGAACATTATCACGAATAAATTATATATTTACACTTTTACCGATGACGGGAGCACGAGTCTGGTAAGAAAATACACGATAACCGCTTCGCGTACCTTGGGCACAATCAGTTATTGGATAAAATGGATACAGGCGGATAATATTACAGGCAGGCTTATAAGAAGCATGAATCTCGGCGGTCCCGCTTCTTAGAGGAATCTTAATGGAGTTATGATAAAAAAGAACAGACTACTCAATATCATCAAGACAGGTTTTACGCTTACGGAAATATTGATAGTTGTCATAATCATAGGGATACTCGCTACCCTTGCCCTGCCGATGCTCGTCAAGACATTGGAAAAGGCAAAGCTGGGAGAAGCCGCTTCCAACCTTAACCTTATAAGGACAGGGGAGAAGATATACTTTCTGGAAAACTCTTTCTTTACTACCGACATAGACAGTTTAAATATAGAAAATCCTAATACCGGTGCGAAATATTTCGATTACACCGTACCGGCAGGGGATACGGATGATTTTACAGCCAGGGCCCAGAGAAGAAGTAACGCGCCCAACCCTTATAAGACCTATTATTACGACATAGACAAAAGCGGGACAATAACTTCAAATGGCCCTCTTTCCCCATAAAATTTCCTGTCCCAGCGTTCCGAATAAAAAAGGTTTTACACTGATAGAAATAATTGTCGCTACCCTGGTTATAGTAGCGCTTGCGGGCGGGCTGTTCAGCACTTTCTGGGGCAGCCAGTATTTTCTTAACCGCGCCAGGCACAGGATCCAGGCGTATAATTTTGCCGTAGAGGCATTGGATAAATTAAGGGGCAGTCATGTGTATTATTCAAGCCCGGCCATGGATATAGGCAGTAATCATGCCGAGGACGAGATAGAAACGGGAGGAATGATAAAAGGGGAGCTTGATAATGCTGGAGGGGAACTTACATACGATATCGCGGAGCCGCAGGCCAATGGGTATAAAGAGGTTAGCGTCAGGGTACGCTGGAATGAAACAGCTTTCTAAGGATAAAGCAGGTTTTTCATTGCTGGAAGTCATAATGGCGGTCTTTCTGCTAAGTATTATATTTTTAGCGGTGTCCAGCCTTTATGTTTCAAGCCAGAGGTTTTATCTTGCCTCGAGCCAGAAGATCATAATAGGTTATGAAGTCCAGTATGCCATACAGCATATATATAAAAACACCATGCAGGCAATGGGGGATGAGGTTGCTCCGCCGGATACATCCGCTATTGATGTTGTCAGTACGGAAAGGTTTGATATCAGGATAGCTAATAACGACCCTGTTTCCATGAACAATTATGATGATGTTAAGTTATACAGTTACTACAGGTCGGGGAATGAATTGATATTCGATAATGGTTCTTCTCAGGAATCCCTCATTCCTAAGGTAATAGTAAGCGCCGTAAATTTCGCTAAAAACGGTAACATCCTGACCGGATCCATAACCGCGGCTTATGGCAGTCAGAGCGCCACGTTTTATTTCTCGTGCTATCCCCGTTTGGCAAGCTTCAATTAAAATTATTTCCAAATATAGAGCAAAAATGGTATAATGCTTCCGCTTAGATTTGTTCCGGGGCCTGTAGCTCAGCTGGGAGAGCGCTTCGTTCGCAACGAAGAGGTCAGCGGTTCGATCCCGCTCAGGTCCACCGAATTTTGCCTTTGGCAAAATTCGTCCCGAGTCCGCTATAGAATTTTGGCGGACGAGGGACAGTAAAGAATTTATCCCTCGCGACAAGATACAGAAGACAACAGTCGCTCGGGATGAAATTTCCAACTTCAAAAGATAAAGGAAATTTCATGCGCTTCTACGTTTCTCCCGACTCGATATTCCTCCTGGAAAACATAGCCGAGATAAAAGACAAAACCGAGATCCATCATATACGGGATGTAATGAGGCTGAAAAAAGGGGATCGCGTCGATATCTTTGACGGCAGCGGCAGAGAGTTTTCGGGTGTCATGGAAGATACAGGTAAGGGTTCCGTAATCATAAAAATAAAAGAAAAACCGGCGCTTAAAAAGGGCACCTCTTTAAACGTCACTTTATATCAGGCAATCCCCAAAAAAACGAAAATGGATTTTATAGTGGAAAAGGCCGTTGAACTAGGGGTGTCCAGGATAGTGCCTATGATAACCGAAAGGACAGTGCCGGATATTAAGGATTTTAGCGGTAAGATAGCGAGATGGAAAAGGATAAGCGTGTCCGGCGCCAAGCAAAGCGGCAGAAGTACGCTGCCTGGCATATCGGATGCCATGTATTTTGACAACGCTTTGGCAGAATCAAAACAGAATGACCTGGTAATTTTCGCCAGCCTGGATAAAGGCTCTATTCCATTGAAGGATATATTAAGAGGATGTTCTCCCTCGAAAACCGCGGTGTTCATAGGCCCCGAAGGTGATTTCAGCCCCACAGAGTCGGCTATGGCAAGAAACAGCGGCTATTGTGGTATGTGCTCATTAGGAGGCCTTGTGCTCAGGTCGGAGACAGCGGCCATTTACTTATTGTCATGCCTCGCGTATGAATTCCAGCATTAAAACAACTTCTATATTATTTATAGCGCTTATCATCACTATTGTTTTTTCCAACTCCCTGAAGAATGATTTCGCGTGGGATGATAAGTACCTGATAATAAATAATCCTTATATCAAAGATTGCGGTTATATTTCGAAGATAGCCACTACCCAGTTATATGAGGGAAGCGGTTCCAGAAGTAATTTTTACAGGCCGTTGCAGCTTTTTTCTTTTGCCATAGACTATTCTATATGGAAATTGAATCCCTTCGGGTACCACCTGACAAACCTGTTGCTCCATATATTCAATTCCGCGCTTGTATATTCTATCGCGTATATTATCAGCGCTTCTTTACCGATAGCTTTTCTCACGGCACTGATGTTCGGTATCTCACCCGCCATCTCCGGGGTGGTCCACTATATCCCGGCAAGGGCGGACCTGCTGATGGCGTTCTTCATATTTTTATCCATCCGGTTTTTCCTGAGGCATGAAGAAACCAGGGGAAAGACAGCTTATCTTATTTCCGTAACGTGTTTTATCCTGTCGCTGTTATCGAAAGAAATGGCAATGATATTCCCGTTTCTCCTGGTTATGGAATCCGCCAGAAGGCACGGCAAAAAAATAGCGCTGAAACCGCTGCTCCCATATTTTATTGTCCTGTTTTTGTATGTTTTTTTGAGGATAACTCTTATGACTCCCGCCAATGGGTTTATAAGCATGGATTTCGCGGCCACTATACCCTTATGGAAAAGACTATTGACAGATTTAAACGTCATAACAGCGTATATAGGCATGCTCCTGGTTCCTTTTGGCCTCCACATGCAGCGCTTCATGCCGCCCGCGGGAAGCCTGCTCGAAAACAACGTATTGGTATCTGCGGCGCTGGTTTTGCTCACGATAGCCGCGGTCATTAAATTATCCGGCAGAGACAAGATTTTTTCATACGCGGCGTTATGGTTTTTCATATGCCTGGCGCCCGTATTGAATATTTATCCAATTTCTGTTTTTTTGCATGAGATGTGGCTCTATCTGCCTTCCCTGGGTTTTTACATGTTTATCAGCGCTTTTATCGTTAAGGTCATCGGCTGGGGAAAAAACAGGATCGCGATTATCCTGCTCATGGGTTTGTACGCCTTATATTACGCCCTGACCGTTGTCTCATACGGCAAGACATGGCATGATTCAGTAAGTTTGTTCAATAACGACTTGAAATACGAAATAACAAGCCCTTTCAGGCACCTGCTTTATAATAATATGGCTATGGCGTGTTACGATAAGGGAGAATTTGAAAAATCGATAGAATATTGCAAGAAGAGTATGTCGCTGAATCCCCGGTACGCGGAGGCGTATAATAATCTCGGGATAGCCTATGCTGCCGCGGGTAAGCCTGTAAAGGCGATAGTTTTTTTAAAAAAAGCCGTGCAGCTGGACAAGAACTATGGAGCCGCTTATTGTAATCTCGGGCGCATCTATACGAAAAGAGGTAACATAGACAAGGCCATGATGTTTTTCAGGGAGGCGTGCAGGAGAGAAGAGAAAAACTATGAGGCGCATTACTGCATGGGGAGCCTTTATATGATAAAGGGCGATTATAAAGAAGCCCTTGGCGAATACGAAAAGGCGTCTGTGCCCGGGTTAAACGATGCCGGTTTCTATAATTCGCTGGCGGGCGCTTATATAAGGAATAACAGGTTTCAAGAGGCTGAAGCCGCGCTTAGTAAATCCCTTTCCCTGAACAGCCGCCAATTCGAGCCTCATAATAATTTAGGCAATCTTTATTCGATGGCCGGGCATTTTGATTTAGCTATGCGAGAATACAGGGAAGCGCTGAGAGCGGCGCCTCGCAATGAAGGCGTTACAGGCAATATCAATAAGATAAAGAGCGAATGGAAAGAAGCGCTGAAAAATGCGAAACCCTAAGTTCTGCATAAAGACATTCGGATGCAAGGTTAACCAGTATGAGTCACAGATGATCCGTGAGGATTTTTTAAAGAACGGCTATGTCGAAGCGGATGATATTAACAAGGCGGACATATATATTATAAATACTTGCACAGTTACCTCTGGAAGCGATTCTAAATCTTTAAAGGCGATACGCGCAGGCATGAGGGGGAAGGGCAGGCGCGTTATAGCGACGGGCTGTATGATAGAGGCCGGTGATCTCGACGCGCATAAGCTTAAAGGAGCGGATTTTATTATAAAAAACAAAGACAAGTACAGGATCGTTGAAATTATATCCGAAAAACACAGCCCAAGGCCGGATATAATTACCGGTTTTAAAGGCCACGCGAGGGCATTTGTGAAAGTCCAGGATGGCTGTAACAACATATGTTCTTACTGTAAAGTGAGGATAGTGAGGGGGAAATCCAGGAGCAGGCCTTTGAGGCATATAATGGACGAGGCCGCCGCGCTTATAAAAAACGGATACCGCGAAATAGTACTTACGGGTATATGCCTTGGCGCCTACGGCAGGGATGCCCGTAAAACAGGGGGCATTAGCAACCTTATAAGAGAATTAGCCAAGATAGAAGGGGACTGGCGCATGAGGCTCAGTTCCATAGAACCCAAAGACGTGACAGAAGAATTGATAGAACTTATAACGTCCGAGGAAAAGTTATGCAAGCACCTGCATGTACCTTTCCAGAGCGGGGATGACGAGATTCTTAAAAAAATGGACAGGCCGTATACAGCTTCAGGCTACGGCAGTATCGTAGCCAGGCTCAGGATGGCGGTCCCGGATATAGCGGTCAGCACAGATATAATGGTCGGGTTTCCCGGGGAAAAAGAATCCAATTTCAGGAACACGCTGGAATTTATCAGGGAAATTCAACCCATGCGGCTGCATGTGTTTGGTTTTTCAAGGAGGCCCGGCACGCCAGCTTATGATTATAAAGACACCGTGGATAGCGCGCTGAAGAAAAAAAGAGAGCATATTCTTATGGACGCGGTAAAAGAGTTTTCATTAGAATTCGAAAAGATGTTCATAGGCAAAGAAGCAAAGGTGCTCGTGGAAGACAAAAGGGATAAACAAGGATTTTTACAGGGATACACGGACAGATATATAAAAGTTTTAATAGATGGCCCCGACAGCATGAAGTCCAGTCTCATAAACTGCCGCTTGACCCAAACCTCATCGGCCTTGCTGGTAGGAATACCTGTTTAGGTTGTAATACTTGCAATGTAAGATACGCAGTCCAAGTCCACATTTAAGACAATATCATAAATGTAAACTTAGAGATATATGTAAAGGCTTTTTTACGCCTCCGGCAGGCTAGGGCCTGAGGCACATTTGAGAGGTTTCGGCATAGGACAAGTTCTTTTGAATATAAGTGCGCAAGGGATTACGGCGAAGTTTTTTATACTGTCAAGACTACCTTCAGTATAAAAAACGAGCCGTAAACCGTAGCGCACGGCGAAACACTCTCTGTGCCGAACGGCCATAGCCTGCCGGAGGTATATTAAGGCTATAAAAAAGCAGGGAGGCGGGGTTGACAAAACGAAAATGTATGGTATACTTTCTTTATATTTGGATTAATTCCTCATTTTAAATTATGCCTCAAATAAAATTTAACTGGGTTGATATTTTTTTTATAATTCTTTTATTTAGAACAGGTTATATAAGTTTTAAAAACGGTATATTGCCTGAATTTTTCAGGCTGATCGGTCTTTTTTTAGCGTTTATTCTCTCCTTTAATTGTTACATCCTGCCTGCCGGGTTTCTGGAAAAACATGCCAGGCTGACAGGCCTGAAAGCGGATGTAGCAGGGTTTATTTTAATATTCTTGGCGGTTATAGTGATCTTTAAACTGCTGGCTGTGCTGGCAAATAAAATTTTAGGCGTTTCTGAAAACGTTTCCTTGCCCAATAAAGCCATAGGATTGTCATTGGGGCTGGCAAGAGGAGTTCTGTTAATAGGGCTTATTTACGTTTTTCTCATCCACTGCCCTGTTGATTATTTGAATAAAAGCGCGAAAGACAGGTCTTTTTCCGGTCCATATGTTTCACGTGCCGCGCCTTTCGCGTACAAGATAGGAATGAGCGTTTACCCTTTCGAGAAAAATGAAACACCGCTTGTTCAATTGATAAAAATATAAAGGAGGATTGAGTGAAGCTTATAGACATCTATAGGAGCGTAGTGCTTTTTGGCATGGAAAACGACCCTAGAGGTAAGGACAGCGTGAAGAAAGAGCTTTTAAGGGCGAAAAGCGAATATGAAAAATTGAGCGCAAAGGATAAAGAATTCTATGACAAGGCAAGGCTTGATAATCCTTACAGCGACACAAGGATATTTAACGGCAAAGAAGACAGTGAAATAAAAACGATCCTGGTAGGCATAGATATAGAGGTGGGCGAAATAGTCCTGGCGGACAGGCTGATAGAAAAAGGCGAAAAAATAGACCTGGTCATGGCTCATCATCCGGAGGGGCTCGCCCTGGCAGGGCTTTTTAACGTAATGTATATGCAGGTGGATATACTAAATAAATTCGGAGTTCCAATAAATGTCGCGGAATCTCTTATGCATGACAGGATCAGGGAGGTAGAGAGAAGGGTCATGCCGGCGAACCACACACGCGCGATCGACGCGGCAAAGCTTCTTAATATCAATTTTATGAATTGCCATACGCCCGCCGATAATTGCGTAGTTACTTATTTACAGGGCATGATGGATAAGAAGAAACCAAGCACGCTGGGAGATATCGTGGATATGTTAAGGGAAATACCTGAATATAACGCCGCGGCCAGAGAGAATGCGGGCCCGAAAATCACGAGAGGCTATGCCTCCAGCAAGCCCGGAAAGATCTTTGTGGATATGACAGGCGGTACCGAGGGTTCCAAGGATATCTTTAAGAAACTTTCGGAGGCGGGGATATCTACGCTTGTATGCATGCATCTCAGCGAGGAGCATTTTAAGAAGGCGCAGGAAGAACATATGAACGTGGTGATAGCGGGCCATATAGCGAGCGATAACCTCGGCGTCAATATCGTGCTGGACGCGCTTGAGAAAAAGGGGAAGTTTAAAATATTAACCTGTTCCGGATTCAGGAGATTTTCAAGAAAGAAATAAATGGGCAAGATACCCGAAAACATACTAAACGAGATACAGGACAAATGCGACATAGTCGAGATAATCTCGGGTTATGTCTCGTTGAAGCCCAGCGGTAGGAATTTCAAGGCCTGCTGTCCTTTTCATCACGAGAAAACACCTTCTTTTGTGGTCAGCCCGGACAAGCAGATATATCATTGCTTCGGGTGCAACTCCGGCGGCAATGTTTTTAATTTTTTAAAGGAATACGAAAAGATAGATTTTATAGACGCGGTAAAGATGCTGGCGGAAAAGACAGGGGTAAAACTGCCGGAATACAAAAGAGGCAATGAGGAACATGACGAATCTATCGTAAGTATCGTATATTCGATAAACGACATAGCGGCGAACTATTATTCGGGGTTCCTGGAAAAGGCCGCCCAATCCTCCGAACCCAGGGGGTATATAAATAAAAGAGGATTGAACGCGGCTGTCATAAAGAAATTCAGGTTAGGTTGGGCGGATTCCTCATGGAAGGGGCTGATGGATTATTTGTCCGCGAGAGGCATAAAACAGGACACCATCGGCAAGGCGGGTCTGATTTTCAAAGGAAAAGATAATTCCTATTATGACCTTTTCAGGAACAGGGTGGTATTTCCCATATTCGATGTGAGGAACAGGGTCCTAGGTTTTGGCGCCAGGGTGACGGATGATTCATTGCCTAAATACATAAACTCCCCGGAAACGACCGTCTATAAAAAAGGCCTGCACCTATACGGCCTTAATCTCGCGAAGGCCGACATAAAAGAAAGGAATTACGCGATAATAACGGAAGGCTACCTGGATGTGATGATGTGCCATCAGTACGGCGTTACTAACGCCATAGCTTCTCTCGGCACCGCGCTTACCACAGAGCAGATAAGGCTTTTGAAAAGATATACCCATAATGTGGTCATACTATATGATGCCGACCAGGCAGGGGAAGCGGCTTCATTGAGGGGGCTTGACCTGTTCCTGGAAGAAGAGATGAACGTAAAGATAGCTACACTGGAAAAGGGCCATGACCCCGACAGCTTCCTGAGGAAATTCGGAAAAGAGAAATTCGACGAGGCCGTAAGAAAATCAAAAAGCCTTTTTACGTACAAGCTGGATATATTGAAAAACAGGTTTAACAGCACGGAACCGGAAGCGAAAGCGGAGACCATAAAAGAAATGCTTTCCACGATAAACAGGGTAAGGAACGCTATAGTAAAAGCGGAATACATAAAACTCCTGGCACAGGAACTTTTTGTGAAAGAAGATGCGATATGGGAGGAGCTTAAAAAAATAAGGGACAGGAGACAGCCGGCAGGCAGCAGGAGACAGGATACGGAGGACAAGAGGCGGGCGGCAATGAAGAATATAGAGATCTCTCCCGCGGAAAAAATACTGGCAAGGTTGATGCTGGAGGACCTGGAAGTCATAAAAATGGTAAAGAACGAACTTAAACCTTCGGATTTCAAGAATAGCGACGTCAGGGCTATAGCCGAGGCGCTCTTTTCCATAAATATCGAAAATATCGAAGATGGTTTTATAGACGTGGGCAAATTGATAAATTCTATCGAAGACAAAGTCCCGCAGAATATCATATCTTTTATAGTGAACGAAGAGGTCGATATAAGAGATAAGGAAAAAAATGTCTGTGACTGTATAATGACCATAAAAAGAGAGAACAGAAATGATCTTCTCAAGGACATACAATCAAGGCTTCATACGGCTCAGAAAAGCGGTTATGAAGAAGAAGAAAAACGGCTTCTGGAAGAGTTTAATCAACTTATAAAAAGGGGGCTTTAACCATGAAGAAGGAAACAAAGGGAAAGAAGACCGCGGATATCGAAAGTCAATTTGATAAACTGGTTGCGCTGGGCAGGAAGAAAGGCCATCTTACCTATGAAGAGATAAATAATTTTCTTCCCGAGGAGATCACGTCTTCCGAACAGATAGAAAAGGTTTTTGCCCTCCTGGATAAGGAGAACATAGAGATAGTTGATTCGGAAGAAGAAGTGAAGTCCGCGAATAAAGAAGAGGATAATAACGGCGATGCCGGCCATATATTCGGCGCCGAAAGGCCGCGTATGGCTGAACCTGTTGAGGCGCATGAGGTCGTGGACATAGGCATAGAGGACCCTGTTAAGATGTATCTCAGGCAGATGGGGCAGATACCGCTTCTTTCCAGGCAGGATGAGATAAGGCTCGCGCAGGAAATAGAAAAAGCCGAGGAGGACTATAAAAGGGCGGTGCTCAGCAGTCCTTTTGTGAAGGACGAGGCCCTTGCCCTCGCTAACAGGATACTTTCCAGAAGCGTCAATATGGAAGAGATCATAAAGGAGGACCCTAAAATAAAGACAGAGGTCCTGATATTCAAAAAGATCACGAATCTTGTGCGCCGTATCAGGGCCGCCAGGAAAGGGTCCAATATAATGGAACTCTGCCTTGAGTTCGGATTCTGCATCTCGGTTATAGACGACATGTCGAACAGCATCAGGACGGCGATATCCGAAATGGACGCTATAGATAAAGAAATAGAAAGGATGAGAAGGCGCAGGATAAAAGGAAGCATAAAGAGTTTCGAGAAGAGAAAGAAAGACATAGAATCCAGGTTCGGCAAAAAGATAGACGATATAAAGAAGGATTTCAGCGTTATCAGGAAAAAGGCGCTGAGGTTCAACAGGGTTAAAAAGGCGATGGTGGAGGCCAATCTGAGGCTGGTGGTAAGCATAGCGAAAAAATACACCAACAGAGGGCTTTCTTTCCTCGATCTGATACAGGAGGGAAATATCGGCCTTATGAAAGCGGTAGAAAAGTTCGAATACAGGCGCGGATATAAATTTTCCACATACGCCACGTGGTGGATAAGGCAGGCCGTTACCCGCTCGATAGCCGACCAGGCACGCACTATAAGGATCCCTGTCCATATGACGGAGACGATAAATAAACTCATAAGGATCTCCAGGATACTGGTGCAGGAGAACGGCAAAGAGCCTACGCCTGAAGAAATAGCGCATGAGATGAGGATGAGTGTTGAAAAGGTAAGGAGCATCCTCAAGATTGCGCAGGAACCCATATCTTTACAGACTCCTATAGGAGATGAAGGCGATACAAATTTCGGGGATTTTATAGAAGATAAGAGGGCTGTATCCCCGGCGAATGCGACCGCTTATACTATCCTGAAGGAAGAAATGGACAATATACTTAACACCCTTACTGAAAGGGAAAAGAGGGTATTGAGGCTGAGGTTTGGGATAGGAGATGGGTATCCCAGGACGCTTGAAGAAGTGGGCAGTATATTCAATGTCACCAGGGAAAGGGTAAGGCAGATAGAGGCAAAGGCGCTGAGGAAACTGAGGCATCCTACAAGGTCCAGGAGGCTGAAGAATTTTCTTGAGATAGCTTTTAGCCAGGAATAACACTTGCTTCGCAAACTTGGAGAATTGTTATGAAAAAAATAAAATTATTTTTGATTTTAATTACGATATCAGCTGTTTCAGGATGCGCCGCGTCCTCAAAAACAGTTGCAAAACCGCCTATGGCGGAACCTGTAGGGCAGGCGCCGGCGATAACCACGGAACAAGGCGTTGTTAATCCGCCCCCTGTCGAGGCGCCGGCACCAGACATCGCAGCAGAGCCTTCTATGCCGGCAATACCTGAATACATGGAGCCTGCTCCTGCTTCAGAAGAGGCCCTGCAACCAGTCAGGATGCAGTATTCTCAAGCCATGAACCTTATAAGTGAATTCATGGAAATCAAAGTAGATAGCACCGGTCCGGATGAGAAAGTGCATTCCGGGGTTTCGGAAAACAACCTTATTACTATGAAAATAAGAGAAGATAACAGGGGTGTAAAAGAAGCGTCTATGAAGTTTATATACCCGGAGAGGATAGACAAAACAACCGCGGAACTGAACAATGCGATGATGTCCAGGTTCTTAAAAAATATAGCGCCTGAAACAGAAGACTGGAACGCGCGCATAAAACAAATGCTGGACAGGTTTAATTCCATGGCAAAAGGCAGTGACGGTATTGCCGTAGAAGATATAGGCTTGGCCAATAATAGAAACATACATATTTTATACGATAAAAACGCGGATTATGTAGAGATAACTTTTAAAGCCCTGCCGTAAGTTTGGCTTGCACCTTCTTCTATACGGCATTTTTTACAACAATGCCGTATAGGCGTTTTAGTCAAAATTTCCCCTTGTCATAATATAATCCAGATGGTATAATTTAAATTCCAATAGTTGTGTGCAAGAGAGGTATGCGACGCAGGATGAACAGAATTTCGGGTTTACCCGCCGTAGCATACTGTGAAGGATAGCTATATTTGAGCGTAGGCGGGCCCATAGCTCAGTCGGTTAGAGCACCTGACTCATAAACGGAATTGGGCAATTTTCGTAACTCATTGAAATTATTATAACTACAAGAATTGGCAATGGGTTAGGATAATTTTTGAGCAGGCTGGAACAGGCCTGAAAAGGCTGGTTATGGGCTGGGCATGGACACTATTTGGACACCATGTTTGTCATGCAGATACATACCAGCGTAATTTAGAGTGGGGATGCTAAATTATAAAAACAGGTGAATTACTGAAGGCATGACATCGAGCAGTAAAAAATTTATTTTTTGTAACTATTTGATATTTATATAGTTACAATAATGGGTTAAAAAAATCTTAAAAAAAACTTGACAAATAAAAAGGTTGTAGTAGTATTGAAGTTACTTTAAAAATGTGGTATACTTAAAATGGAAATAAAAGCCTTCCGAGAGGAAGAACATTAAGCGAGGAGAGGGATAAAACCCTCTCCTTTTTTATTTTGGAGGCGTTAAAATGAACCGTAATGATAAAGTAATAATTTTTGTAGATGGAAACTATGTATATAAAAGCTTAAAGGAAGAGAAGAATTTGGAATTTATAGCAGCTGAGTTAGTTAAATTACTGGAAGGTGCTTATTCAAAATTAGAAGGAAATAATGATCTAAGAAGAATTTATTATTATAATACGTACCCACCTCTTGAATCAGACAAATCAAGGAAAGAGAGTGTTGATAAGCTTATTTGGCAAATTGAAAATAAGGCAAAGCTTTCTTTAGCGGAAGTCCAGAAGGAAATAGGTATAATGTTTAGCAAGCACATAACAAAACAAGAGGTTTTAAAGAAATTTAATTTAACCGAAGAAGAGTTTATTGCACAAGAAATGTTTTATAATTCAAGCCAACAAATGAAATTTTATGAAAAGTTACAATATGGTGGATGGAAGGTTATCTTAAAGAAGTTAAAGAAAGATAAAGAGGGTAAGTATCACCAGAAAGGTATTGATATTTATATAGCATCAGATATGTTAAGTTTAGCATTTGAAGATGGATATGATACTGCAATGTTAGTGAGTGGTGATGCAGATTTTATCGAGATAGTTAATAAAATCCAAGAGAGAGGAAAACTGGTATATTTGTCTTGTTTTGAACATGGGAAGTCTTGGGATTTGCAGAAATCTTGTGATGGTTATATAAACTTAGATTCGATTATTGGATCAATCTTGAAAGAGAGAAAAAAATAAGATAAGCTGCAATTAAATTTTCTGCCTCACAGTCATTATTTTCTTCCCTAATAATCTATTAAGCTATAGCTTATCATAGATGCTTTGATTCCTTCCGCACGAAGTGCGGCCAAGTAAAAAGATAGCGGCGTCTACAGCTCTACAGCATTTTAGATAGGGCGGGGAACCCTGTCTAAAATGCGGACGAGTTACTTACATTTTTAAGCTGTAGTTTACATAAAAACTTTATGTAAAAGCCGCTAAGCCCAGTAATCACCGACCCTCATAGAAATAATAATGATAAAGGCATACAGGCATTAAATCACAAATCTGGCTGGCTTGCGTGAGACACAGTCATCCGCCGCAGGCGGATGTCTGTGCGTGATTTAAAAGAAAATAATAACACAGTTTTTGAGGCAACCCACAAAAAATGTGTTTTTATTTTCTGGTGCCTGTATGTATTCCCTAATATACATTATTATTTCTATGAGGGGAAATGCCTATAATGCGCATTATAGGCATTTAGGTGATGTATGGGCGGTCTTTTTACGGGCTTCTGAGTTTCTGTGCGTATTAACGTGTGCCAGGGACACTGAGGCGCTTGGTATATCACAGCCTAACAGATACATAATGGCGATTACTGATTTTGTTCATTATAGCAAAAACGCATTCGCATAGAATGTAGCACGGATGAAGATGTAGCGTAGCGAAGCGCGCTTCCGAAGGACGACTCGCCGAATAGGCGAGGCGGCGCGCGGAGCGGAGCGGGCACTCGCTTGTGATGTAGCGAGGTCGGGCGAATAGCCCGACCGAGCGGGCACGGGCAAGGATGAGACAATTGCTTATATCACACCCGGCGGTTAAAATTGATATATGGTTGTATAAATATATTAAATGTGGTATGATGTGAAATAATGTTGTATTACCCAAAACGGAGATTTGCTAATGTTACTCAAAAGACATTTAACAGTAGAACAAGTAGCTAGACAGCTTGGTCTGTCTGAATACAGAGTGCGTGAGCTTATAAGAGAAAAAGAGATCCGGGCTACAAAGATTGGTCAGTGGCGCATTAAGCCCGAAGATTTGGAAGAGTTTGTTCGTGCGAGGACGAATCGGTAAACATAGGTGAGGCATGGAAGAGAAAAAGAGTATTTTACAAAGTTTTTTTGAACAATTAGGGGCTGAAGAACAAGCCTTAGTTCGTGAATATTTGCAGGGAAAAAGCCTCGATTCTCTTTCAAAGGCCTTTGATACCATTATCGAGCCAAAGAAAAATGAAGCTAAACAAAATTAAAATACAAGGATTTAGAGGGTTCAATGCTGTTCAGGAAATCAATCTTGATGCAGGGTTGATTATTATTTACGGATTAAATGGCACTGGGAAAAGCAGTCTAACAGAAGCCCTTGAATGGTTATTCTTCGGTGATATTTCCCGTAGAAAATTGTCTCCCTGTAAAAGCGAATATCAATATGAAGAATATTTAAAGAATTTATTTTATAGAGGACAAGAAAACCCTTATGTTGAAGTGAGCGGCAAGCTTGATGGGCAAGATATCAGGATTAAGAAAGAGTTGGTTTCAGAAAAAGAAGTAAAATATTTTATCAATGATTCAGAAGTTAGCGACCTCAGCTCACTATCTTTAAACCTCGAAAGTTATTCAAGGCCGATGCTGGCTCAAACAGAGATAGCAGCATTAGTAAATACTGAGCAAAAAGACAGGTGGGAACAGATTTCTTATATTCTGGGATTGGAAGACCTGACAAAATTAAGACAGCATCTTATCGAGTTGAGAAACGCAAAGAAGGATTTCAAGTACAAAGAAGTAGAAAAGGAGTTTGAAGGTATTCTAGTTGATTTAAGAAAAACGGATGGGCTTGCCGAAGTATTATCAATGCTTGAATCTTTGGATACTGCGGGAGTCGTTTCTTCTATACAGAGTTTGATTAAGCAGGAAGGGATTGACGCATCTCAAGAGAATTATGGGAATGCAATAAAAATAAAACTTGGCAGGTTACTGGGGAGCGACTTAGCAAAGAGAGCTGTTGAGTTAAAGCTTGGCACTTCTGCTGATTTTGATGTTTGGGGGAAGGGCATAAAAGAGAAGTGGGGTGAGCTGGAGAAATGTATTTTGTCTATTGCCAGTGAGCATGTTGATTTTGACCGGATTGATTTCCTGACAAAAGGAAAAAAGATTGCTGTGGTTCCAGTATGCCCCTTCTGCAATCAAAAGTCTTTGACAACTGAGAGAATTAGTGAAATAACTACCGAACTTGCGGCCGCTAAAAAGGCGACTACTGAAAAGACAAAATGCGAGGACTTGGTTTCAAAGATCAAAAATGAATTAAGCATTTCTAAAATCAGGGAAGCTATTTCTGCGGTGCTCCCCTCTTCTCAAGAATTAAAGATAATTGCTCAGAAACTCGCTGATTTTGATTTAAAAGATTTGGCTGGGAAGGTTCAAGCGCTTGAGAAAGATATTGATAAGTATCTAAGCGACTCTGCATCTATCCTGGCGAAGGAGGCAACTACTCATCTATGCACTTTAGAGAATTATTATTTTCATAATAATAAAGCCACTTCCCCTGAAGATACCAAGCAATCATTAAATGAAAATATTGAGACAATCTCATCATCCCTTAATGCATACATCTCACAGTGGATTGCCCTACGAGACCAGATAGTTAAACCATTCTCCTCGCCTTCAGCTTCGGCTCAAAAGGAAGTCGAGAAGTGGATTCTGATAGATAAAGTAAATAATTTCATTCTGCGCGAGATTATATTTCTTAAGAAGAGGAAGCTAATTAAACAAACAGAAGAAATTCAGGCAAAATTGGAATCTTTTGAAAAGAAACAGGTTGAAAACCTTCTTGTTGAGCATTCCGAGGAAATTAAGAATTACTATAATCAGCTAAATCCCAATGAAAAGATACTCTTTAAGAAAATTGAAGTAAAAGATGGTATAAGGAGGCAAGCTAGGTTAATCGCGGAAGCTTATGGCAAAGAAATCAATCCAGTTACTATATTCAGCGAGGCGCATACAAATAGCTTGAGCCTTAGCATTTATTTCCCACAACGAGTTGACAGGAATCCCACGTGGGGGGTCATGGTTCTAGATGACCCTGTCCAGTCAATGGATCAAGGGCATTCTTTCACTTTGATTGAAATCTTAGCTTTGCTTAAAGCAAAGAAACAGATTATTGTGCTGACGCATTCAAAGAGTTTTGCTGAAGATTTTGTTAATCGCTTTAGTCCTGATGAGATTCTACATTATGAATTTATTGACGGAGGGGAAGAGGGACCTACTATCAAGCTTAGACAAGGAAAAACTCTAGATTATATAGCTTTCGTAGAGAAAAATCACAATGGCAATCAAATTGAGAGACAATCGGCAGGCAATGCTCTCAGGAATGCCATTGCTTCAGTTTGTGGTGAGATATTGCTCAAAAAAGGAAGGACATTAACTCAAGTTAGAGGATTTGACGAGCAGGGGTTGGGAAAACTTTTTGACCAGGTTGAAAGAGCAGACATTCCAACAGATAATGTGAACAAATTAAGGGTTCTCGTGAATCAAGGTCATGCTGATTCTCATGCCTGGAATGTAAGGGATACTAATCCTGACGGACTCTTGCAGGGCATAAAAAATGTAAAGGAAGTTTTCGATAAGCATGTCAAGGATCAATCAATATAGAAAGGATTCTAATACTATGACTGATTTAGGCGAAAGAAAATCATGAGATTGTCAGATAATGAAAAAAGAGATGCAATAAAATTTCTTCAAGAAGGTAAGCCCTTGCCTGATAAATACAGGTTCCTTTTGTTTCAGGATGATCGAGAAGTTGAGCTTGTGTGGAATGGCAAGACGCAGGAAGTATGCAATCTTGTTTTACCCTTTCAGACAATTGAGCATATCGATGAGCCCAGAGGGGAACGAATTGCAAAGGAAAAGCAATACGAACTCTTTGATACATCTGGCAGGCAGATAAAAGGATGGACCAATAAACTCATTTGGGGCGATAACAAGTTGATTCTATCATCTTTAAAGAATGGACCCATGAGACGACAAATTGAAAAACAGGGCGGCTTGAAACTCATCTATATTGATCCACCGTTTGACGTCGGAGCAGACTTTTCCATGAACGTGGAAATCGGAGAAGAATCATTTACAAAAAACCCTTCAATAATTGAAGAAATTGCGTACCGAGATACGTGGGGTAAGGGCGCGGATAGTTTTATCGCTATGATTTATGAACGGTTGAAGCTTATACACGGACTCCTAGCAGACGATGGCAGTATTTATGTGCATTGTGATTATAAGGTCAATTCTAATATTCGTTTAATATTAGATGAGATCTTCGGTAAAGATTATTTTCAGAATGAAATTATATGGAAAAGAAGTAACCCTCATGGTCATTTAGACAGAAAGTTGGCAAATATACATGATACCATTTTCTTCTATACAAAAAGCAGTGAATATACTTTTAATGTTCAATATACCCCATCTGACCAAGATTATATTGATAAATTTTTTAATAAAGAAGACGGAGATGGTAGAAAATATAGGTTAGTTACACTGACTGCTTCGGGTCAAGGTGAGCCTCGGAAATTCGGAGATAAAGTTATTGCGCCCCCGCCAGGTTGTCATTGGAGATGGGGACAAGATAGAATTGATGATGCATTGAAAAAAAACCTTATTTATATTTCCAAAAATAACGCTGTGCATTATAAATACTATATTGATGAAGTGAAGGGTACCCCTCTTCAAAGTCTTTGGATTGATAAAAGTGTATCTGGACTACAAGCAGCAAGTAAAGAAGCGGTAAACTATCCTACCCAGAAGCCGGAATCCCTGATTGAGAGAATAATTTTGGAATCTTCAAACGAAGGTGATCTTATTGCTGATTTCTTCTGTGGCTCTGGCACAACACTCGCGATTGCCGAAAAGTTTGGGCGTAAATGGATTGGCACAGACCTCGGTCGTTTTGCTATTCACACATCTCGCAAGCGTCTTATTCAGATTCAGCGTGAGATGAAAAAAGAGGGTAAGAATTTTAGGGCTTTTGAGATACTTAACCTCGGCAAGTACGAGCGAGAGCACTATATCAATGTAGATGTTGATATTCGGGAGCAGGAAAAACAGCAGATTTTAGAAAACAAAGAAAAACAGTTTATTGAATTAATTCTTTCTGCCTATAGTGCTCAAGCTGTGGATTCTTACAATTCATTTGTCGGCAAGAAACGTGACCGTCTTGTCGCTGTAGGTCCTATCAGCACTCCGGTATCAGCCACTTTTGTTGATGAGGCGATTAAGGAAGCGCGGGAGAAAGGAATTACGAAATTCGATGTTCTCGGTTTTGATTATGAAATGGGTCTTGATTTTTCAGAGCTTAGCCGTCAAGGTGTTGATGTGCAGTTTAAGGTTATTCCCCGGGAAGTTTTTGACCGCCGTGCAGTTGAAAAAGGACATGTGAAATTCTATGACGTTGCTTATATTGAAGTGAAACCGATCATTAAAGGACGTGGGAATAATAAAACGATAGCGGTTGAACTGTGTGATTTCAGCGTATTTTATAATCAGGATAGTGTTGAAGAGACAGAAGGCTCACTAAAAGAGGGTTCAAGCAAGATCGTTATTGAAAACGGTCAAGTCATCAAAGTTTCAAAAGATAAAAAGACAGCCGTGGTAACGAAAGAAGTCTTAACGAAGAAATGGACAGATTGGGTGGATTACTGGTCGGTTGATTTTAACATGGAGAGCAGAAAAGAGATTATCCGAACGGTTAATCCTAAGACTGAAAAAGAAAAAGAAGAATGGACTGGCGGATATATTTTTGAAAACGAGTGGCAGTCGTTTAGGACAAAAAAAGATAGAAAACTTGAGCTTGTTTCAGCTGAAAAAGAAGTTTCCAAGGGACGGCGTAAGATTGCCGTGAAGGTGGTTGATATTTTTGGCAATGATACGACAAGAGTAATAGAGGTTAATATCTCATAATGGCACTGCATAAGAATTTCCCTAAAGATAAATTTGCGATATTAGACCCAGAGATTCGCTGGTTTCCGGCTGATGAGGCATTACGTGAGCAGGGCTATGAAAAACTGCTTCCGCCTTTCGTGCCAGAGCTAAGGAAGAGAGTTAAAGAGTGGAGGGATAAGGGTTATGAGGGGGCACGTGTTACTTCAAAGGCTCTTTTAAATTGGTGGTTTAAGCAGGAACATTTGGCCTATGGAATTGATGGCAATACCTCCTTGTTTCAATATTATTTTGCTCAACGGGAAGCGGTTGAAACGATTATCTGGCTTTATGATGTTGCTGGCGTAAGAAACAAATATGATCTTTTGCCGTTTGATTCTTTGGGACGTGTGAGCCCGAATATGTTTGATGAGGACTGGCTTCGGTTAGTTATTAAGATGGCAACCGGAAGCGGTAAGACAAAGGTAATGAGCTTGCTTCTTGCATGGTCGTATTTTCACAAGCTTTATGAGCCGGAATCAGAGCTTTCTCGTAACTTTCTTTTAATTACGCCTAATATTATTGTGCTTGAGCGCATTAAGACTGATTTTGACGGTCTTAAAATATTTTATCAGGATCCTATTTTGCCGGACAATGGATATGAAGGCAGAAATTGGCAAGATGATTTCCAAATAACCTTGCATTTACAAGACGATTTAACTGCAATTTCACCCACAGGAAACATTTTCCTTACCAATATTCACCGTGTTTATGAGGGAGATGTTAAAGAATCGTCTTTCAGTGATGAGGATTTGACGGATTATTTCTTAGGGGGAAAACCTGTTTCAAAAACGAATGAATCTTTGGTTGAACTCAGTAATGTTGTAAGGGAAATTGATGAGATTGTTGTTTTTAACGATGAAGCCCACCATATTCACGATCCAAAAATGGCATGGTTTACATCTATTCAGGACATAAATAATAAGCTGAAACAGAATGGAAAACAAATTTCTTTACAGATAGACTGCACGGCAACACCGAAACACGACAATGGATCGATATTTGTGCAGACGATTTCCGACTATCCCCTTGTTGAGGCAATTCATCAAGGTGTTGTTAAGACTCCTGTTCTTCCAGATCAGGCAAGCCGGGCCAAATTGCAGGAAAAACAGAGTGCAATATTCACCGAGAAATATGAAGATTATATCAATCTTGGTATTGAAGAATGGAAAAAGACTTCTAAGGAGCTTGAGCCGACCGGAAAAAAAGCCATCTTGTTTATCATGACGGATGATACGAAAAACTGTGATGAGGTGCAGGCGTATTTGGAAAAGAATTATTCTACTTTAAACGGTAAAGTTTTGACTATTCATACAAATAAAAGCGGTGATATATCGGAGAAGGTAACTGGCAAAGCAAAAGAAGAATTGGATCGATTGCGTAAGCAAGCCAACGATATAGATAGCTTGGAAAGCCCGTTTCAGGTAATTGTTTCAGTTCTAATGCTCAAAGAAGGGTGGGACGTTAAAAACGTGACTACGATTGTCGGGCTGAGGGCATATGTGGCGGCATCAAACATCTTACCGGAGCAAACGCTGGGTCGAGGCTTAAGGCGGATGTTTTTTGGCCGGGAAGATGTGGAAGAATATGTAAGCGTTGTTGGAACGCCGGCATTTATGAATTTTGTTGAATCGATTAAGGCAGAAGGCGTTGAGTTAGAAAAGAGAAAAATGGATAGCACGACAAAAGCGATTACACCTACGGTCATTGAAGTTGATCATGGTAACCCAAAAAAAGATATCAACAAGTTAGATATTGAACTTCCAATTTTGACACCGAGAATACAACGGGAATATAAAAATTTATCAGATTTAAATGTATCAAGATTTAAGCATGCGAAGTTAAAAGTGAAGCAGTTTAATGAACAGGAGCAACGAGAGATTGTTTTCAAGCATGTTATTGAAGAAAAGGTCCATCATACGACTATTCTGGAAAGCAATATTGAGCCGAATTATCAGAGCGTTGTCGGGTTTTTTGCTCAGAGTATCATGCGGGAGCTTCGCCTTTTTGGGTGTTATGACATTTTATTTGGAAAAGTTAAAGAGTTTATTTATTCGCACTTGTTTGAAACAGAGATCGACCTCAATGATAAAAATATTTTAAGAAACCTTTCGGAAATTGAAGTCACAAAGACAATAATTCAAACTTTTAAAAATGAAATCAATGCGTTAACGGTGAAAGATGTTGGTGATACTGAGATCAAGAATTATATTAAGGTCAGTAGCAGCCGTCCTTTTGTCGTTAATGATAGGGCGTATTTAGTGCCTAAGAAAAGCGTATTTAACAGGATCGTCGGAGACAGTCAGTTTGAGCTCGAGTTTGCGGATTTCCTCGAACGATTGGGTGATGATGAAGTTGTTTCGTTTGCGAAGAATTATTACGAAGTGCATTTTAAGATAGACTATAAAAATGCTGATGGGACAATAGCTAATTATTACCCAGACTTTTTTATCAAAACGGATGAGAAAACGGTTTATATCGTTGAGACTAAGGGGCGTGAGGATTTTGATGATCCATTGAAGATTAAAAGGCTTGCTCAGTGGTGCGATGACGCAAATGCCCGGCAGAAGAAGGTCGAATATAAAATGCTCTATGTGAAACAAGAGGAATGGGATAAATATAAACCGAAGAATTGGAGCGATGTTGTTAAGTTGTTTAAGTAGAAATCTTCGAGCAAAAAATCAAAGACCGAATCACAAAAGTTTGGGGTGAGAAATAAAAATGTTATACGATGTGTTTATTTGCCATGCAAGCGAGGATAAAGACAAATTTGTTAGGCCATTGGCAAATAAATTACAACAGTATCATCTTGAAGTATGGTTTGATGAGTTTTCTTTGTCGATAGGGGATAGCTTGCGGGAATCTATTGATAAAGGACTTTCCAAATCTCGTTTTGGAGTTGTCGTTTTGAGCCGTAATTTTTTTAAAAAGAAATGGCCGACCAATGAATTAAATGGTCTTTTTGCAAGAGAAACATCCGGAGAAAATCAGGTCATTCTGCCAATTTGGCATGGAGTTAATGCAAAAGAGATAATCAAGCATTCTCCTCTGTTGGCTGATCGAAAAGCAGTTGTATCCGCTAAAGGGTTAGATTTTGTCTGCAAGGAACTTTTGAAGAAATTGCGTCCAGATACGAGCCCATTGATTATCGCAAGGGATATATTGATTAAATATGGTTTGAATCCGCCTGTAATATCTGACGAATGGTGGCTTGATGTAATTGAGGCCTCTAATAGAGTACCTAATGGTGGTTTTGTTGTTCCGGATAGATCTTGTTGGGGGCGATGGACATTTCCATTGCCTAATTTTGATTCATGCGGTAAAGATCGCGGAGACTGGTTAGCTTGGTCAGCAATGCAAATGCAATGGGAAAAAGAGGCTGAAAGGAGAAAAATAGCGCAAATTACCAAACCAGAAATAGTGTTGAAGTTTATTGATACCATGCCTGGTCTGAAAGATGCTTGCCATTCATACCCCCTATTTCTTGCAAATTATGCGCCTCAACTTACAATCAAAGGATTTAGTGGAGATTTTGATCCAGATTTTGACTATATGTTAAAACAATCTACCTTAATTCACGAAAAAGAACGAAAGAGTAAAAGTCAGAGCGGTACTGCTTTGACCACGAATTCTATGCCGCCTGCCTGTGATATCGAAATTGCTTTAAGGCATCCAGCATTCGGAGATTTTGAATCTTCCTATATAGCATGTCAGTTTGTTCAGGGAGAGATTGGTGGCCCGGAGATCAGGCATTATGAACATTTTGAGTATTTAGTCTGGTTTCTTTCCAGTGGTAGCGATTGGTTGCCTAAAAAAATAAAATATTTTCTAATAGATGGCATGAAAAAATGGGCTGTTTGGCTTTCTCCCGGCAAGAGCTATGATTGGGATAAAGTAAAGGATTTCAGTATAACTTTGATGGACGCCAAAAGCCTGCGATCATTCAAGCTTACGACAAAGGCAAAAGCTGCTTTATTAAATTGGATTAGCCATTCTTTAAAAGTATTAGGCGTTAGTGATAAGCCAAGGTCAATAATGAATCGTTTCCTGGATAGTAGTTTTATTGAATGTTATATTGAAGAAAATAGAATCAGGTCGAAGAAAAAGCGGGCAAGCTAAACAAGTTGCCTTATTTAAAATCTAACAATTTTGAAAGAGGAATTTTGAAGGCTTTGGCAAGCTTTTCGAGGGTATCTACTTTAGGGGCTGAAGCTTTTTTACTTTCCAGTAATTGGATGTGTTTATAATCAATACCTGCCAGTTCAGATAATTCTTCCTGAGTTAAACCTTTCTTTTTTCTCAATTCTCTTATTCTCTTAGCCAACCTTGTTCTTATGCTTGTCTCCATACGATGCTATTATCTCAAAAGTTTTCTTATATTGACACCGTAAGTTTACGGTGATATACTGATGAGGTAAGAAGATGGACATAAGAGAGAGGGGAACGAATGGATGTTTTAAACAAATTCATAGGTTTTCTAGTAGATCTAATTTGGCGGCCTGAGCCTTCTTGCGCGGAGAAACCTCTTGATACGGCAAAAATGATAGGGGTTATTGTAGGCCTTTTGGCAATAGGATTTTTACTTTGGATAGCTCCTTAACAGGGGATAGACACATTATGAATCCGCAATCAATCCGTTCCAGGATACAGGAGATTGTTACGTGCCGAGTCAGAACGTTCAGGATGGCCAAGGGCCTAACGCAGGAAAGCTTGGCCAAACAAGCAGGCCTTAACTGCACATACATAAGCAAGATTGAAAGCGGAAAAAGACTACCTTCATTTGAATCCATCTGCAGGCTCGCTAATGCGCTTGATGTTGAACCATATGAACTTCTAGTTGCCGAAGAAATAACCAAGACCTCTAATTATAAGAAGCAGCAGCTCATCAAGATCTTCAACGAAAGCGGGGCCAAAGAGATAGATATTTACTTCATACTTATTAACGCGTTCCATAAAAAGAAGAGCTGAAAAACATGGCTGAATTGGTCTGTCAACTCCTCACGAATGATCAAGAATATTGAGGTATAAATTGGCGTTTGTGTTAAAGTGCTTGGGTTTGGATAAGTTGGCTTAGCCAAGGGGATTCATACGCTATATATATATATGCTAATATAATGCGGACACTGAAACTTCTCGCGGAGTTTAAGAAAGTTTTTAGCTGACAATGGAAATAGACGGCGTGCGCCCCCTAAAACCCCTCGTAAGAAACATAAAGTGTGATTTTTCTCTTCAAAAATGGCTGCCGGACCGCACTAAAATAACCTATGTTATCGTTGGGATAATTTTAATTGTGCCCTGCTGCTTCAAATTCATAGGATAAGAAAAAAGGAATCGATAGAAAAAATAGAATAAGGTATCATTAAGGATTAAGGATAAATTTTGCTTGACTGGACAGCGAATGATGATATAATAAAATTAAGTTAATAGAGATTCCGAAATTCACACAGAGCCAGTACTTAAGGCCCGACAACGCACAAACGTAGTCGGGCCTATTTTTTTATTTCAAAACAAAAAAAACGAACGACGATGAAGAAAGGTAAAAGATGGTCGTGAAGATTGTAGAAAATGGTAAAGCTGATTATGTTACTAGCGAGATTAAATTAATCGCGCTTATTCTTTCTGAAATTCCACAAGCAACATTTGAAGTCCTTTCAAATTGCAATTCACCCAAAGCAAAGAAATTAATTAAAGTTATCTATCCGTCTGAATTTCGAGGCGATGTAGATAGACTTATAAATGAGTTTATTGAGCGTCGGGCTTGTGTTCATGTCTATCAGTATAACAGAAATTTAAACCGTCTCAGGGATGCAGTAAAATTATGCAATTAGGATCAGTGTTTATCAAAATAGACGCAAAGAGAGGCGATGATGGGAAGTCCACAAAAAGACGGGTTTCTGAAAATGCCCAATGAAATAGTCGAACAGTTAGCAAAAATAAACTTAAGCGCTTACGAATGGCGGACATTATGTGTTTTATGGCGCAAGACCTGGGGTTGGCAGAAGGAAAGAGACAAGATAAGCATTACTCAATTTCAAAAGGCAACAGGTCTCGAAAGGAGACACCAGGCCAGAGCATTAAAGGCGTTAGTAGACAAGGATATCGTTACCTGTACGGGTAACAGTTTTATCCATAACTATGGCTTTCAAAAGGATTATACAAAGTGGAAAACCATTGCCTATAAAGGCAACGATAGCAAAACTATTGCCTATAAAGGTAATAGCGCGTTACCTATACAGGCAACGGTTCCGTTGCCTGTAAAGGTGCCTACAAAAGATAATAAAGAAACTATACAAAAGAAAGGAGGCGCTCTCACTTTCATACGAACGATTATAGAAGAATATAAGCGGCTCAAGGGCTATGACAAGCAGGATGACTGGGATAAAAATCATTACGCAAGGTATATAGAACCAGCTAAAGAACTAAATAGAATAGCTGGCGAAGAATGGAAGAAAGCTATGGAATGGGTATCTGAGCAAGGTTACGACTGGACATTAGAAACTGTGATCAAGAAGGTGCCAGATTTTAAGAACAATAAAAGTAAGCCTCAATATATAAAACCATGAAAGGAATAACATGAATAATGAGATAAGTAATGCTTGGATAACTATAGAAGACGCTTTTAAAAAAGAAACCGATGTTAGAAAAAATACTGATGTTAGTAAGCTTTGTACTTATGGCATAAAACCATTGGATGACGCTTTGATATGTATGGCCAAGAATGAGCTTGTAGTGATAGGAGCAGATTCGGGTGCAGGGAAGAGTGAATTGGCTTTAAATATAGCCAGAACTAATATAAAAAGAGGTAAGCGAGTTGCCTTATATTACCTTGAAGGCGGATACGAAGAAGCAATCTCAAGAATGAAGTGGCGTGATATTGCCGAGGAGTACTATAAAAATTACCCTCAGTTAGGCATAAACATGGATTATCGAAGATGGGCGCTGAATATAGAAAAGGATAAAACCCTGGAAACGATAGAGTGCAAACTTTGGGAGCAATATAAAACTGAATATCAAAATAATTTATATTTATATTCTTCAAAAGAGGGCATGACGGTTGGGAACTTAATTTCGTCTATATTGGATTTTCATAAACTTGTACCGACCGGTGAAACAGGTCCATTTAATACAACTGAAAAGGTGGACTTGGATCTTATAATAATAGATCACTTACAGTATTTCTCCTTAACGAAAGCTGAAAGCGAGATATTTGAAATAACCGAAATACTACGAACGGTAAAATCTATAACAGAGTACTTCAAAATACCAGTTGTTCTTATATCGCATTTGCGCAAAAAAACAAGCGATAGAGGCCTGCCGAGTCAGGAAGACTTTTACGGTTCGAGTAATATTCCCAAGATAGCTACAACCGCTATCACCATAGCCTCAGCGTCAGAGTTACATCAAGATGAGATGGCTAAAGGAATGTACCCTACTTTTTTACGCGTGGTTAAATCAAAAATAGGCCTTAAGCCAAATTATGCTTTTCTTGTGAATTTCGATTTGCATAAATGTTGCTATGCAGAAGATTACGAGATACATCGTTTGGATAGTTACGGAAAAGTTAATAAAAAGCCATTGGAAGATCATGAGCGGCCTAAGTGGGGGAGGAAGGAACCTTATGCTGAGCGAGGATATAAAGAAGTAAATGCAGAATGATATACTACAAAGCGCAATAAATGGAAAAAGGCGAACGGGACAAGCCGACTTAATTAAATACCTCAAAGGCGAAAGGCTTCTCCGGAGTCATGCTGAAAAGGCAAAATGCTATGATTGTGACGGGATGGGCGAGTCCGGCATCTGCGATATAGATACCTGTTCTCTGTTCCCTTATAGCCCGTACAGGCGGTCTGGGAAAAAAAGACACCAGAGGAAAGGCCATGGTAGGGGTTAAAACAGAAATGATACAGAAACGCCTGCTTAATGCTGATGAACTATCGCAGATGATAGATATAAACCGAGATACCATATATCACTGGGTATCAGCCAGGCGAATCCCGTTTGTAAAGATAGGGCGATCAACTAAGTTTGATATAGAAGCTATAAACAAATGGATTAAGGAGTCATCCGCTGAATGTAAAGATTTTTCTTGACTATCCAATAGACTATGGTAAACTATCTAAAGTATGAAAGACAAATATTTCATAAAAGACCTGGAGAAAGAATTAGGAGTAAAGAGAAAGACCTATTTCTACTGGGAAAAGACAGGCAAGGTCCCAAAAGCCAAAAGAACGCCCATGGGGAACTATCGCTACTGGACAGAGGAAGATATTAAAAAGCTAAAAAGGATAACAGGCAGATAACAATGTCAGTTTATCAAAAAGGAAAAAATTACTACATTGATTATTATTTTTGCGGCCATCGCAAAAGAGAATGTATAGGTCCTGATAAAAGGCTCGCTGAGACGGTTCTTAGGAAAAGAAAAGTTGAGATGGCCGAGGGACGGTACCTTGATATTAAGAAAAACGAGAAGATTAAATTTGAGGATTTTGGGGAACAGTATTTAGAGCTTCATTCAAAGGTAAATAATAAGTCTTGGAGGAGCTCTGACCTTCATAATGTTGGTACCCTTAAAAAATACTTTTCTGGCAGATATCTCTATGAAATAACTCCTGTAATGATAGAGCGATTTAAAACAGAAAGAATAAAAGAGGTATCACCCGCTACTGTCAATAGAGGTATAGCCTGTTTAAAAAGTATGTTTAATAAAGCTATTCAATGGGGCAAGGTGGAAGAGAATCCTGTCACTAAAGTAAAGCTATTGAGGGAAAATAATAAGAGGTTAAGATATCTTGAAACAGAGGAAATCGTGAGGTTGTTGGCAAGGTGCTCCAAGAGATTAAAGCCCATAGTTGTGCTTGCCCTTAATACTGGTATGCGTAAAGGCGAGATACTTGGGCTTAAGTGGCAGGATATTGATTTTAAAAGAGGCATTATATACCTCTATAATACAAAGAACGGAGCGAAGAGGGAGATACCTATAAATGATATGGCGAAAACAGCTCTGATTAGAATACCGAAACACCCGTGCAGTTCTTATGTATTCTGCGATAAAAATGGCAGTCCTGTTAAGGGCGTCAGAAAATCTTTCTTTACAGCCCTGAATAAATCTGATATCATAAATGCTACTTTTCACACGTTAAGACACAGTTTTGCATCGCATCTTGTCATGTCTGGCATAGATCTTAACACTGTAAGGGAACTGATGGGCCATAAATCAATAGAAATGACGTTAAGATATGCCCATTTATCGCCGGATTATAAGAGGCGCGCAGTGGACGTTTTAAGCAAGCGGATGGACACTATTTGGACACCAGAGCTAAAATCGGGGATTTCGGAAAATCGGCTTGCTTTTGTAACTCATTGATAATAGAATAGTTAAGATGTTCGGGCCCATAGCTCAGTTGGTTAGAGCACCTGACTCATAATCAGGTGGTCCAAGGTTCGAGTCCTTGTGGGCCCACCGTGTATCTTTCGAAATTTAGAATGTGAGGCTTGAAGTTTAGGACTCGAAGTGAGCCTGATAGATGCGACTAACAGGAGCATCTGTTTATCAGGCGAGTGGCCGACCCGGAGTCCGCGGAAGCGGACGGAGGGCGCCGAGTCCTTGTGGGCCCACC
>JBAZEP010000002.1:0-3967 GCA_041653835.1 Candidatus Omnitrophota bacterium | reverse complement strand
GCTTGAAGTTTAGGACTCGAAGTGAGCCTGATAGATGCGACTAACAGGAGCATCTGTTTATCAGGCGAGTGGCCGACCCGGAGTCCGCGGAAGCGGACGGAGGGCGCCGAGTCCTTGTGGGCCCACCGTGTATCTTTCGAAATTTAGAATGTGAGGCTTGAAGTTTAGGACTCGAAGTGAGCCTGATAGATGCGACTAACAGGAGCATCTGTTTATCAGGCGAGTGGCCGACCCGGAGTCCGCGGAAGCGGACGGAGGGCGCCGAGTCCTTGTGGGCCCACCATCCTACGCCTAATGCATAGCTTTCATGCATAGTAGGCTTCGGATGGTAAACCATATAGTGTAGGGTAGGTTTACCATCCGAAGCTTACCCTAACGGGCAGCCATGCATTAAGCGTAGGCGGGCGATTAGCTCAGTTGGTTAGAGTGCTGCCCTCACATGGCAGAGGTCACTGGTTCGAGTCCAGTATCGCCCACCATCCTACGCCTAATGCATAGCTTTCATGCATAGTAGGCTTCGGAGGGTAAACCATATAGAGGAGATAATTTGGAATCCAAATCCATCAAAGAACAAATAGGATTGTTGATAAACCTCCAGGCCATAGACAGCCGTATATATGCCCTGAACAAAGAAAAAGCGCTTATGCCAGGGCATCTTAAAGCGATAGACGAGGCGCTGGAATTAAAAAAAATAAACATAAAGCAGGCGGAAGAGAATTTAAAGAATGTCCAGTTGAAGTTGAAAGAAAAGGAAGGAGGCCTTCAGCAGAAGGAAGAGCAGATAAAAAAACTGCAGGGCCAGCTTTTTACATTAAAAACAAATAAAGAATATTCCACTATGCTCTCGGAGATAGAGGGCATAAAAGCGGATGATTCCCTGGTAGAAGAAGAGATTATCAGGCTTATGGATGAGATAGAACTCGCCAAAAAAAAGATAGCGGAAGAAAAAGATATCTTTAAAAAAGAGGAAACGGAGACCCAGAAAGAGAAGGAAATAGTCAACCTCAAGGCCAGGGAGATAGAGTCTTCTCTTTCGGAACTTATCGAGAAAAGGAACGCGATAACTCCCGGGATAGAAAAACAGGTCCTTTCCAGGTACGAAAAGATACTGAAGAACAAAGACGGCCTGGCGATAGTCCATATCGAGGAGAATTCCTGCGGCGGATGCCATATGAACCTTCCTCCCCAGGTCATAAGCGATGTAAGATTAAGGGAAGATATCGTTGTCTGCGGCAGCTGTTTAAGGATGCTTTACACGGAGGATAATGTCGAAATCGATTAATATATTCATAGACGGCGCGTCAAGGGGAAACCCGGGGCCTTCAGGCATAGGCGTATTGTTTTGCGACGATAATAATAACGCCGTCAAAAAATTATTCAAATTCATAGGAAATGCCACAAATAATGTGGCGGAATATTCCGCGCTTATATACGCTATGCAGGAGGCGCTTATAGACAGGTACGAAAACGTGCGGGTGAATTCGGACAGCGAGCTCCTGACCAAGCAGTTGACCGGCGAATATAAGGTGAAAAATGAAAATCTCAAACCTTATTATGACTTGTTCCAGCACATCGCTAGGGGCTTTGATAAGATAGAAATCATTTCCATAGGCAGGGAGAATAACTCTATTGCCGACAAACTTGCCAACAAGGCGATAGATTCCAGGTTCGACAGTTCTTTAAAAATAGAATAGGCGCGGGCCGGATGGTCGCCCGTCGAAGCATTAATGACGGGAGGAAAGTCCGGGCTCCAGAGGGCAGCGTAGCGGGTAACGCCCGTCTCCCTTGTCTCGCCCGCCACCAAAGGTGGCGAAGCGGACTCGGGACGGATAAGAGCCACAGAGACGAGTTTGGGAAGTGTCGGAGTAACATAATAAGCTTAAGCGTATGTTACTGCTTCTCAAGGTGAAACGAGGCAATCTCTACGCGGAGCAAAACCAAATAGGTCCGGCTGGAAGAGCTGTCCGCTCGCAATGGCCGGACGGGTAGGTCGCATGATCCTGACAGCAATGTCAGGGCAAAGATAGATGATCATCACGGTTAGCGTGAAGCGAGATCCCTCGGATGCTCCTTATTCAGTCGCATCTTCGGGATCAATCAACGCTTCGCGTTGATTGACAGAACCCGGCTTACAGGCCCGCGCCTATTAAAATTTGCAGGGGACAGGCATGCCTGTCCCCTACAATAATTTATTATGCTAAAAATAATAATATTTACAATGCTGATGGTTTTTTCCGGCAATCTTTACGCTGATACTGTCATTATGAAAAACGGGGCAAAGATCAAAGGTCTCGTGGTGGATGAATATATCGACAGGATATCCCTGAGCACGGTAGAAGGCGAAAGGCACATATTACGGAAGGACATAGACCGGATTGAGTATGATACCCCGGAACAGAATTTTATGCAATTGGGAAGGGCGTATGACGAAAAAGGATGGTATGACAAGGCCGCCTTTTATTACAAAAAAGCGATGGACGTGAATCCTGATTATAAAGAGGCGCGGGAGGCCTATGTCGCGAGCCACGCGAAGATGTGGCGCGAGGAAGAGAAGAGGACGAAAAAGGACATAGAAACGCATAATATGGCCATAGAGTGGCAGAGAGCGAGAAAGAATAAAAAAGCGGTACCCGCCGCGAAGAGTAGGGAAAGTTTTGTAAGAGAAGGCATTGGCATAAGCCTTGTGGAAAAGGACGGTATCTTTACGATAAGCGAAGTGATAACCGGTTCCAGCGCGGACAAGGCAGGCATACAAAAAGGGGATTTCCTTGCGGGCATATGGGGCAGGCTTGTGCGCTATAGTAAACTGGAAGATGTCTTGAATGAGCTATCCGGCCCAAAATATTCAGAGGTAAAAATCCTGATAGAAAAAGAAATAATTGTCCAGCTGGATACCGGCGCGGACGCTTACAAAGAATTAGGCATAACGCCCGGTTTTGAATATGAAGGGCTTATGATAAAGGACGTTGTCCCTGGTAAAAAAGGCGAATTTGCAGGGCTTAAAAAGGGAGATTTCATAATAGCCGTGAATAAGATCATCACAAGATACCTGCCCATAGACAGTGTTATCGCTTTGCTGAACAATCCCGAAAATAATAAAATAATTTTCACAATAAGAAGAACCGTGAATCTAAGGAGAGAGGGGGAATAATGCCCAGGCCGGCGCTGAGAAGAAGGCAGTATATAATAAAAAAAGGACTGCAATTCCGTTACATAGGGCTTGTTTTCGCCCTGGCTTTTATAGCTTCGCTTGTCACGGGATGGACGGTGTTCGCTACCGGATGGCATTTCTTAGGCGAGAAACTCGCGAGTGTTTATCCCCAGGGGAGACTTGTTTATGTCCTGAAAGCCACTAACCTGGCGCTTATACGGAATCTCCTCCTGATATCGCCGCTGATTTTTATACTCGGCCTTTTATTCTCCCACAGGATAGCCGGCCCTGTTTACAGGATCGGCAAGACGCTCGACGACATTTCAAAAGGGAATCTCGGCCTTAAAATAAGGCTAAGGGAAGGTGACGAGCTTATGGACCTCGCGGACACCATAAACAACCTTACGGAAAGCTTCAATAAGACCGTGATCCTGGATAAAGATATAACCGCGAAAATAGAGAAAGACCTGGAAGAGATAAAAAAACTTGCTTCCAGCCAGCCCTGCGATTGCGCGAAAATAGACTCCCTTATAAACTCCATCCAGCAAAGCTCAAAAGAACTCTCCGCGTCTTTTAACAGGTGGACCTCCGCGAAACAATAAACAGCCTCAATGTCACATTTGCGACAATGTCTTAAATGTGACATTGCGCGGACAGCGCCGCTCCATCATATTGACATTAGCGCATTTTTTTGCTAAACTAACAGGCAATTATGCGTATATGCCATGTCATAACAAAGCCTGAGCTGGGCGGGGCGCAGCTTTCCACCCTGAACCTTATTTCCAGCCTTCCAAAAGATAGATATAAAATATCCTT
>JBAZEP010000001.1:13071-96431 GCA_041653835.1 Candidatus Omnitrophota bacterium | reverse complement strand
GACCGGTTTATCCCGCGAGGAACTTATCGGGACGGATTTCTCTGATTATTTCACGGAATCTGAAAAGGCACGGGCCGGATATCAGCAGGTATTCGATAAAGGATTTGTCACCGGTTATCCTTTAACCATACGCCACAAAGCCGGCCGCTTAATGGATGTCCTATATAATGCCGCCATATACAAAGATACCCGCGGCAATGCAATAGGGATCTTTGCCGCGGCGCGCGACGTGACAGTTCAGAAACAAGCCGAGGAGGAACTGAGACGCCACAAAGACAGCCTTGAACTAATAGTGAAAGAGCGCACCGCGCAATTAAGGGAGAGCGAACAGGATTTAAAGCGCGCCCAGGCTGTGGCGCATATAGGAAGCTGGCGCCTGGATGTTCGCAGGAATGAATTGAGCTGGTCTGATGAGGTTTACCGGATATTCGGCATCCCGGAAGGCACCCCCATGACATATGAAACTTTTGTCTCCAGGATCCATCCTGATGACAGAGAATTAGTGGATAAAACATGGAAAGCGGCGCTGGCTGGGGAACGCTATGAGATAGAGCACCGCATCCTGGCAGGCAATGGCATTAAGTGGGTGAAAGAACAAGCGGAACTTGAATTTGATAAGGAAGGCGCGTTGTTGGGCGGTTTCGGCACGGTACAGGATATAACCGAGCGCAAGAAAACCGAAGATCTTCTGCGGGAAGCTCATAATGAGCTGGAGGCAAAGGTGCTGTTTCGCACGCGCGAATTAGTCGCGATAAATAAACAATTGAACGGGGAGATAATAAGGCGCAAAGAGACGGAGAAAGAGTTGAGCGCGAGGACCATACTGCTTGAGGTTTTGAATAAATCTGCTTCCCGCAAAGATTATATAGATAACGCGACAGAGTTAATAAAAAAATGGAGCCAGTGCAGGTCCGCGGGCATAAGGATCCTGAATAATGACGGTATGATACCTTATGAATCGCATATAGATTTCAGCGATGAATTCCTGGGCCTCGAAAATAACCTTTCTGTAAAGGAAGACCGCTGCATATGTGTCCGCATAATCAAGGGGAAAACCGAGGCGGTTGATAAACCTTTTATGAGCGAGTTCGGCACGTTCTATTGTAATGATACGATGAAATTTGCGAAGGAACTTTCCGGGAGCGAAGAGACTAAATTCCGCGGGACATGCATAAAAAAAGGATTCCGCTCCCTGGCGGTCATACCTATCCGGAATAGGGATAAGATAATCGGGGCTATACATCTGGCGGATGAGGAGTCAGATAAGATAGATGTTAAATCAAGGGAATTCATCGAGGCGCTTTCCGGCCTTATCGGCGAAGCCATCAACAAGTTTAATCTCGAGGACAAAGTTAATATAGAACATGATATGCTGAGTGTCGCGCATAGAGAATTGGAGCATGCGCGCAGGCTTTCGGATATCGGGACGCTTGCCGCCACAGTGGCGCATGAACTGCGCAATCCCCTCGCGGCCATACACATGGCGTCTTATAACATAAGAAGAAAAGCCCAGAACCCATTGCTGGATAAACATCTCGCTACCATCGAGAAAAAGGTGAACGAGAGCGACCAGATCATAAATAATCTCTTGTTTTATTCGCGCCTGAAATCGCCCCAGTACGAAAGTTTTAATATCTGCGATATCATGGACGAATGCATAACAGTCATGAAGGACCGTTATCAGAAAAACGAGATATGTATCGAAGCGAGGATGGGGCCGCTAAAAAAGATTTCCATAGAAGCGGATCCTTTGCAGCTCAAAGAGGTATTCAACAATATCCTGGGCAATGCCTGCGATGCCATTACTGACGGCCGAGGGAAGGTGGAAATAGAAGGCGGCCTGGACGGTAGTTTTGTCAGGATACGCGTTAAGGATAACGGCTCCGGCATAAGCGCGGAGGATATGGAGAAGGTGTTCGACCCGTTTTTCACTACAAAGGCAAAGGGCACGGGTCTAGGCCTTACTGTGTGTAAGCAGATAATGGAATTTCATGACGGCATAATAGATATTGTAAGCCGGCAGGGGGAAGGCACCGCCATTACCATAAAATTACCCGTGAAAAAGGTAGACAGATGTCCAAAAAAATCCTGATAATAGATGATGATGTAGAGCTATGCGAAGAGACGGCGGAGATATTGAAAGACGACGGCCACTTCGTGCAGGTAGCCTTCGACGGTAAAAGAGGATATGATTATATCCGGAAAAATATATATGACGTTGTCATCCTCGACTACAGGATGGCGGGGTTGAACGGCATAGAGTTCTTAAAACGCATAAGAGACTGCAACCTTAAAACAAAGATTTTTTTAGTTACAGGAAAACCTTTTATAGAAAAATTATTAGCTGAAGAACGCTTATCAGGCCTTGTTGCGGGTTTTATGAATAAGCCGTTCGAAGCCGAAACCCTCCTTGAAAAGATCAATTCCTGATATTTCCCGAGAGTAGAAAAAAGTCAGAAAAAGACGAATTTGCGCAATTGCCTCCAAAGGCATTATTTGATATAGTCTATGCGGAAATTCAATAATAATAATAGAGGCGCCGCAAACTTAAATGATAATAGCGAGAAGGATACTTTTTTTTATTTTCCTGGTTTTATATCTGGCGCTTTGCCCGCTCCTTATACTCTATTCTTTCGGGTATATCTTCAATCCCGTAAAACAGGAGATGGACCGCACGGGCCTGATATATTTGTCTTCCATGCCTGAGGGCGCGGATATCTACCTTGGGAGGAGCCGCTATAAACAAAAAACACCCGCGGGCATAGAAGCGCTGACACCGGGAAACTATAAAATAACCCTCAGATTAAAGGGCCGCAAACCATGGAGCCGTTCGGTATATGTGGATTCAGGCAAGGCTATTTCATTTAAAAACATCCTGCTTATCCCTAAGACTTTTCCCGTGAAAAATATCCTGGCAGGGCCTTTTGTAAAATTAACAGCGGGACATGAGGCGGATTATCTGCTTATCGCAGGTTCAGCCGATCTAGACAGCTATCTGGTATATGATTGCAGGAGGGGAGAAGCCGCTCCCCTCTTACCGGAAGATTCACTTTTTTCCGGTATGCCCGTCGTCTCTATTTTTACGGAGGAGTCAAGCCCGGTTTTTGTCATATATGGAGGTTCGCTTTGGAACCGCAGATATCTATACGTCAATTTAGCCGAAACTCCTGCCGAGATCGTGGATATATCCGCCCTTATCAGCGAGAGGCCCGTAGATATCGTATGGAACGATTCCGACAGATACAGGATATTCGCTTTATACAGGGACAGCCTGGATATTGTGAATGTCAGGACAGGAGCGCTTTTCCCGGGTTATATAGAAGGTATCAAAGGCTGCGGCATTTCCCATAAATGGCTCTATATCCTTGATGAAAAAAATAATGTCCTGAGGCAGGCATACGATAAAGACAGGGAAGAGCTTGTTTATTCGTGGCGATGGGATAGCGGCGAAGTCTTCAAGATGTCAGGATTTTATAGGATCAGGGCGTTGGAGAACGGCGCCATCCTGTTTTTAGGGCAAAGAGGCCGGCTCCTGATAAATAAGCCGCCTTACAGCCTTGTAGAACGGGGAGTGATCGGGTTGGAATTTTATAAAAAAAACCAGGACATTTTATTGTACTGGACCAAAAATTCTATAGGGATCCTGGACTTTTCCCAGGGCCTGGCGCAGCGCGTTGTTAACGATTCAGGAACGAATATCACGGATTGTTTTTTCGTGAACGAAGGCCGCTACGCGCTTTTCAATGACAATAATGTCCTGCGTTTGATAGAAGTATTTCCGGGCGGCACAGATGATGCCGAGCAGGTGGTAGAAATAAAGAATAATACCTCGTTTTTTTATTCCGAAGACACAGGCAAGGCTTATTATATTGACCCGCGGGACAGCGGTTTAAAATCTGTAACGATCGTCCCGAGATAGAGGTAAAGATCTATGAAATATAATTATTCACGGCACTGCAGTAATAATAAGGACAAAGCGCTTCAGCGGAGGTTGGAGATAGTCCCCGGCGCGTTGAGCTGGGCGATTATCATAGGCATGTCCGTATTATCCATTGCCGCGCCTCTGGCCGCCGCAGTTATAATGGTCGCTTTTGTCCTGTACTGGGTTCTGCGGCTCCTCTATATGAATATTTTCCTGGTCCTGTCTTATGCCAGGCTTTCCGTCGAAAAAGGCACGGATTGGATGAGCCGCATATCAGGCATAGACCATATCGAGAGCTATGTAAAAGGCATGTGCGTCCGCGGCACTGACGGGAACCTGAAAGAAAAGGTTTCCCTGGGTTTTTACTGCAGGGACCTTTCGAAACTTATGGCATCCAAGGCATTACCGCCTAAATCGAAAGATATATATCACCTTGTCATTATACCGGTGTTCAAGGAAACAGGCGCTGTTGTGGAGCCGGGCATAAAAGGCATAGTATCCGGGAGATATCCGTCCTCGAGAGCGCTTGTCGTAATAGCGCTCGAGGGCAGGGCAACGGAGGAAATAGAAAAAGACATCTCGGGGATAAAGGATAAATATAAGAAAGATTTTTTGGATTTCCTGGTTGTCCGGCATCCGGATAATATCCCGGGCGAGAGAAAGGTAAAAGGCGCCAATACATCTTATGCCGCGAAAGAGGCAGGGGCGTATTTTGATAAAAAAAAGATCCCTTACGACAACGTGATAGTCTCGTGTTTTGACGCGGATACTGTTCCGAATCCGGATTATTTCAGCTGCCTTACTTACCGCTTCATGATAACTCCGGACAGGACCAGGAGGAGTTACCAGCCTATACCTGTTTATCATAACAATATCTGGGACGTTTCGGGTTTCGCGAGGATACTCGACATAGGGACATCTTTTTTCGAATTGGTGGAAGCCACCAACCCGAGGAACATGGTCACGTTCTCAAGCCATAGTATGAGTTTCAGGACGCTGGTGGACGTGGGATTCTGGCCCGTGGATATGATATCGGACGATTCAGCTATTTTTTGGAAAGCGTTCATACATTATGACGGCGATTACCAGACACAGCCTATATATACCACGGTCTCGATGGACATAGTCACTGGCAGGGATATAAAAGAATCGTTCGTCAATATATACAGGCAGAAACGGCGCTGGGCATGGGGAGTTGAGAATTTTCCGATAGTCATAAGGGCGTTCCTGAGATCGAGCGCTATCCCTATATACAAAAAAATAACATACGGGTATAGGCTGCTGGAGGCGTTTGTATCGTGGGCGACCTGGTCATTCCTGCTCGCGTTGATAAGCTGGCTTCCGGCTTTTTTCGCCGGAAGGGAGTTCGCCACAAGCACTGTTTATTACACTGCCCCGCGCATCCAGGGCACTATATTCAGCTTGTCGTCTGTCGGGCTTGTCATATGCATGCTGCTGAGTATCCTGATGCTGCCGCGAAAAAAAACGAGGAACGGTATCCTGAAGAGGATCCAGCATATATTCGAATGGTTGTTTATCCCGGTAATAGTGCTCGCGCTGAGCGCGATACCCGCTTTAGACAGCCAGACGCGCCTCGCGTTCGGCAGGTATATGGAATTCTGGACAGCCGGTAAATATAGAAAAACCCGGTAGAAAAAAGTCAACTAAAAGAGGAATCCGCCTATTTGCCTGCCGTAGTATTTGCATATAATACCCTTAATGAGCCGCGGAGACCTGAAATTATTTATTATAGTTTGCTTTTTTATTTTTTCGATAACAGGATGCTCGTATATGTCCCATGCCAGGGAATTATCCACGTTAAAGAAATTCTCGGACAGCCGGCACAAGCTGGAAAATTACGTAATAACGCAGGAAGAATCTTTTGACAGGCTTTTGGAAGATATCAAGTTTGGCCGCCTTAAGGAAGGCACGTCAAAATCAAAGATCGTATCCAGGTATGGCGAGCCTGTTTTTTGCGAAGATAACAGCATGTATGTATGTCTTTACCGTTATCCGCTCCGGTATTTCTCGGAGGATAAAGTATATCTTTATTTTGACAAAGAAAACAAACTGAACCGTTTTGAACTCGGGTCCGGCGGAGAGCCGGACAGATAAAAGGAGCGCTATGAATACTATAAAAATAACTGGGGTAGCGGTAGTTATCATAATGACGTTGAGCGCCTGCGCGGGATACAAGCTTTCCGGCAGGGAGAAAGAGGCGGTGGTGGACCAGATCTCGCCGGATATTTTTACGGTAAATTTTTGCGGCAACGCTTATATGACACAGTCCGAGGCGGAAAAGTATGCGCTTCAGCGCGCGTCCGAGGCTGTCCTGTCGAAAGGCTACGCTTATTTTGTCGTGCTGGATAAACGCGATGATTCCGAGTTATGTGAATTGAAACCCGCGCCCGGGGCCGGCGCGACCCAGCCTCTTTCGCAGTCAAGCGAACTTTTTTCGGACATGCCTTCGGATTTTGTGAGGCCGAATGTCACGTTGAAAGTAAAGGGTTTTACAAGGCTCGGCGGGATGCCTGAAAAATCAATAGACGCGGAACAGTTCCTGCGGGAGAATTTCCCGGGGTTGAATAGATAGAAAAAGGTTAGAAAAAATCTGAGGTGAGGCATGGCTGCCGGAAAAATAATGATAATTGACGATGACAAGGAATTTCTCGATGAGCTCAGGGATACGCTGGAGATGAGCGGTTATGATATGGTGGCGGTCAATGACCCGTTTTTGGCGCCGGATATAGCTGACAGGGAAAGTCCCGATGTTATAGTGCTGGATCTTAAGATGCCCGGTAAAAATGGTTTCCAGCTTGCCGATGAATTGAGGCATATGCCGTCGCTCATGCAGGTGCCTGTTATTGCCATGACAGGTTGTTTTAAGGAAGAATACGCCCCGCTTATAAAGATGTGCGACATCAGGAAATGCCTTAAAAAACCGTTCAACCCTTTGGATATAATAACTGAAATAGAGTTGGTGTTGGATAACAAGGAGGATAGGTTATGAAGAAGAAAACAGTTAAGAAAGCCGGCCGTAAAACGAAAAAGGCAGAAAAAGGAATGAAATATGTATGCGATGAATGCGGTATGGCTGTTACGGTGAATGACGCGTGCAGTTGTACCGATGTATGCGATATTACCTGTTGCGGCAGGGACATGAGGCTGGTAAACTTAGGGGTATAAAAAGGAGGGTTGTTATGGCGGAGTTCAAGGATTTATTGCAAAGCGCTGACTGGAAGTCGGAGAAACATGTTCCGGTGATCGAGGCGCCTGATTCGGTATATAAGGGGGAATTTTTCGAGGTCGCGGTAACGGTGGGGAAAGAGATTGCCCATCCGAATGCTGCCGAACATCACATACGCTGGATCAGCCTGTATTTCCAGCCGCAGGGCGAGAAATTCCCGTACCAGATAGGTAAATGCGAATTCGCTTCCCACGGCGAATCCGTACAGGGGCCCAACACAAGCACTGTCTTTACCCACCCGGAAACTGTTTTCAAGTTCAAGACGGACAAGCCGGGGAAGCTTTTTTCCTCGTCTTACTGTAATATACACGGCTTGTGGCAGAACTCAAAAGAACTGCTGGTTAAATAGGATGCCGCCCAGGGTAAAAGCAGACTCGATTTATGACAAGTATAAAAATAAAGTTTATCATCTGGCGCTGGGCATGGCCAGGAACGAGAAAGACGCGGAGGATATCGCGCAGAACGCGTTCATAAAAATAATCAAGAACCTGGATAAGTTCAGGAATGAGTCGAATATCTCCACCTGGATATATAAGATCACCTACAATGAATCGCTCATGTTTTTAAGGAAGAAATACCGGCAGTTCAGGCTGTCGAATGAGCTCGCGCAATTTCCCAAAGGTTCGTCCAAAGGCCTTTTCATCAATTGGTCCAAACTGCCGAGCGAGGAACTGCTGGACAAGGAATTTAAGGTAAGGGCGGATTCCATAATACAGGGCATGCCGATTAAATACAGGATGCCGCTTTTATTACATCATGCCGAGAGCCTGGCAATCAAGGACGCGGCGCCCATATTGGGACTCAAGGCAGATTCTTTTAAGACAAGGCTTCACCGTTCTTACCTGATGTTCAAAGACGGCATCTCAGGTTATTTTAAAGATAATCCTGAAAAACATAAAAGCGAAGATCCCAGATGTTACGCCTGGTCAGGTTTTGTGCGTGATTACGCGTCAGGGTCTTTGGGGAAAAACCGGTATTCCGCTTTTGACAGGCATATAAAGGATTGCCCGGGTTGTAAGGTATTCCTGGATACCTATAAGCAGGCGATACGGATTACCGGGGCCATGCAATGCATGGACCTGCCCGCAGAGCTTAAAATAAAGATTGAAACTTTTTTGTCCCCCCGTCATCTAAATAATGAAAATAAAAGGGGGTGGGCCCGATGAAAAAAATGCTTAATTGTTCGATAGCAGGTTTTGAGCCGATAGTGGATGTGTGCGGTTTCATAGATTTTCAGCCTCTCGTATTATGCGAGCAGGCGCGTACTCAGCAGAAACGGCGCATATCCCACCACGGCAAACGGAAAAAATAAGGCTGGTCGCAAGGGGGCCTCTGCTAAGGCAGGGGCCTTTCAGCCTATATTTTATTAGTTTTAGCAATTGTTTTATAATATAATGAGATGCAGATGAAAGAGTTATCCATCCTCATAGGCGGTAAAGCCGGGTTCGGCATAGACAAGGCCAGTTCTATCATAGGCGATATCATGAAGAACCTTGGTTATTATGTTTATATATACCGCGACTACCCGTCCCTTATCAGGGGCGGCCATACATTCTCCATAATAAGGATATCCTCCCAAAAAATATATTCCCACAGGGACCAGGTTGATTTCGTGCTGGCGCTGAACCAGGATACCCTGAATTTCCACAAACACAGGTTAAAAAAAGATTCTGTCGTTATATATGATTCTGATTCGGTAAAGCTTGATGATATGCCTGGCGGGATGAAACAGGGTATAGGCATAGCTATCGGGAAAATAATCAAAGACGAGAATGCGTCCGAGATCATGCGTAATACCTGCATCATAGGATGTTTTTGCAAGGCAGCCGGTATAGCGTGGGATGTGCTGGAGGCCACCTTCAGGGAAGACGTCGCGAGAGAACTGGAATTGAACCTGAAGATCGCGCTTAGCGGTTATAACGGATCAAAAGAGTCCATGAAAATAGAGCGGTTACCGGAAAAGGGACTTCCCGTGATCACGGGCAATGAAGCCATAAGCCGGGGTTTGATCAAGGCGGGGCTTAATGCATATATCTCCTATCCTATGACCCCGTCTTCCGGCATATTGCATTATATGGCGTCTGTGGCGGAAAAATCTTCTCTCAAGGTCATACATCCCGAGAACGAGATAGCGGTGATCCTGATGGCGCTTGGATTTTCTTACGCGGGCGGCAAGGCGGCTGTCGGTACTTCGGGCGGCGGATTTTGTCTCATGACAGAAGGCTTGAGTTTAGCGGCTATGGCGGAACTCCCAGTCCTTATAGTCATGGGTCAGCGGCCCGGCCCGAGCACAGGCCTCCCTACATATACCTCCCAGACAGAATTACATTTTGTATTGAATGCCGGGCAGGGGGAATTTTCTAAATTCGTGGCAGCGCCTGGAGACCTGGAAGAAGCGTATTACTGGTCAGGTATAGGCTTGAATATGGCCTGGAAATATCAGATACCGGCAATTATCCTATCCGACAAGACCCTGGCGGAGGGGAATTACAGTTTTGATATAGAGGCTGTAAAAGAGGTAAAAGATGAACAGCCTTTGGCCAGGGTTTTCCCGCCAGCCAAAGGAAAGGCCATAAAAGTAAACAGCTATGAACATGACGAGAATGGCATAACTACCGAAGATCCTGTGATCACAAAGGCGATGCAGGATAAACGCCTGCAGAAGGAAAAGGCGCTTTCCGAAGAACTGGGAAATTATGAAACAGTAAAAATCTACGGGAATGAGGGATCCCGCTCCGCGATAGTTTCGTGGGGCTCGAATAAAGGGGTAGCCAGGGAAGCGGCGGAAAAAATGGGCCTGAAACTTATCCATGTGCCCGTATTATGGCCGTTTCCGCTCAAAAAATTCCAGGACGCCATCAAGGGCGTGGAAACCCTTATCGTGATCGAAAATAACGCCACAGGCCAATTCGTAAAACTGATGCAGCTTTTCGGGCTCAAGGCGGACAAGAAGATATTAAAATACGACGGCAGGCCGTTCTCCGTGGACGAACTGGAGCAGGAATTAAAAAAATTATAACATAACGCAGGGGACAGGCATGCCTGCCCTTTACAAAGGTAATCAATATGGAAGATATTAATTTAGGGACATACGCGGTAAATACATGGTGCCCGGGCTGCGGGAATTTCGCGATATTGAACGCCATAAAGAGCGTATTGAAATCTCTGTCCGAGGAAGGCACACCCCTGGAAAATATCGTACTGGTCTCCGGCATAGGATGCCACGCCAAGATAGCGGACTATATAAACGTCAACAGCTTCTATTCTATCCACGGCAGGGTTGTGCCTGCCGCGGAGGGAATAAAGATCGCGAAGCCGGATTTGAAGGTAATAGGTTTTTCCGGGGACGGAGATTCGTACGGAGAAGGATTGGAACATTTGCTCTTCGCCGCGAAAAGAGACATGGATATCACCATGATCATCCATGATAACAGGGTTTACGGCCTTACTACCGGACAATATACGCCGACCTCTCCCCTGGGATACAAGGGTAAGTCCACGCCCAGGGGCACTGCCGAACATCCGATCAATCCGCTTGAGCTTATGCTTTCGAGCGGCGCGAGTTTTATAGCCAGGGGAACATCCCACGGCATTGACCTCCTGAAGAAGATTTTCAAAGAAGCCATCATGCATAAAGGTTTTTCCATCGTCGACGTGTTACAGGTGTGCGTTACGTATTATAATATGTACGAATATTATGACAAGAGGGTGTATGAACTGGAAGGACATGACCCGTCCGACAGGGCCGGGGCATTAGAGAGGATCAAGGAATGGGATTACAATAAAGATTCAAAGATAGCGCTCGGAGTATTTTACAAGGAGGTAAAAAATGGATAAATACAGATGTACGGTATGCGGTTATGTATATGATCCCGCCGCGGGAGATCCTACCCAGAATATCAAACCCGGTACTGCCTTTGAGGCCCTGCCTGGCGACTGGACATGCCCGGAGTGCGGGGTAGGCAAGGACCAATTCGAAAAAATATAATATGCCCGGCCTGGAACCGAATATTTCCATAATAGGCAGGGAGGTGGGGATATTATGATAAATCTTCCGGAGGGCGTAATAAAATTTTTTAACAGCCAGAGATTCTCGATAGTATCCACCATAGATAAAGACGGTAGCCCGCATAATGCCTGCAAGGGCATGGTGGATATAGAGAAAGACGGCAGGGTTTATTTATTGGACCTTTACAGAGGGAAGACATTCGAAAACCTTGCGCGCAATTCTTCTATAAGCGTCACTGCCGTTGATGAGCATAAATTTGCAGGGTATTGTTTAAAAGGCAAGGCCAGGATGCTGGATAAGGAAAAGATAGAATCCCGCATCATAAAGTTATGGGAGAAAAAGATCACCGGCAGGATATCGCATAGGTTACTGAAAAATATAAAGGAAGAAAAAGGCCATGTATCGCATCCTGAAGCGCTTTTACCCAAACCGGAATATATGATATTAGTAGATGTGGAAGAGGTAATAGACCTTATGCCCAATCATATAAGACAAGCAGGATAATTATTATGATATATGATTTGATCATTATAGGCGCGGGCCCGGCAGGCATAACCGCGAGCGTGTACGCGGCGCGCAAAAAAATAAACTTCCTGGTCATAAGCAAAGATATCGGCGGCCAGGCAGGATGGAGTTCGGATGTCGAGAACTACCCCGGTTACCAGTTTATCACGGGCCCCCACCTTGTCTCCAAATTCGAGGAGCACCTGAAACAGTATGATATCCAGTTAAAAGAGAACGAGGAAGCCGTAGGATTGGAGAAAAAGGGCGAAATAATCCATATCAAAACCACAAAGGCGGATTACGAGGCAAAGACAGTTATAATAGCTTCGGGCAAGAGGGTAAAAAAGCTCGGGGTGCCGGGCGAGGAAGAGTATAAAAATAAAGGCGTGGCGTATTGCGTTACATGCGACGGCCCGCTTTTTGCCGGAAAAGATGTCGCGGTGATAGGCGGAGGGAATTCCGCGCTGGACGCGGCTATACAGCTTATGAATATAGCCAACAAGGTGTATCTTATTAATATAACGGACCGGCTCACGGGCGATCCCGTGATGCAGGAAAAAATACAGAATAGCCGGAAGGTCTCGGTTTTTAACAATACAAGGGTCGAGGCAATAACAGGCGCCAAGTTCGTGACAGGCATCCAGATAGATACCGCCGGCAATAAGCAGGCGCTCCCTGTGCAGGGGGTTTTTATAGGAATAGGGCTTATGCCGAATTCATGGTTCGTAAAAGGCGTTAACAAGAACGGAAGAGGCGAGATAGAGGTAAATTGCGCCAACGAGACCAATATCCCGGGTGTCTTTGCCGCGGGCGATGTCACAAGCGTCCCGGAAAAGCAGATCGTGATAGCGGCGGGAGACGGCGCCCAGGCGGCGCTGGTTGCCTTCAGGTATCTCGCGAGGCTTAAGTGAGGAGGTTGAAATGAAAAAGACAGTCATATTACTGATTTTGAGTTTATTTATCTGCCAGGCAGTTTATGCCCATTCACCGTCCGATATAAACATAAGCTACAGCCAGTCCACGAAGATGCTTAAAGCGATCATCTCCCACGACGTGGCTGATCCCAACAACCATTATGTCAGAGAAGTGATTGTGGGATTGAACGGGAAATATATAGTGGAGCAGTTTTTGAGCGGGCAGGATAATAAGACCACCCAGACAGTGTCTTATCTTATACCTGATGCCAAAATAGGCGATACATTCTATGTCGAGGCGTATTGCAGCATAAGCGGTAAACTGAGAAAAGAAATAAAGATATCAAGGTAAATCAGAAACTTATACTTACCAGAGTTGGCAGGTTTTGAGAAAAGCGTTGGAGATTCGAGCGGGCATGGTGTCCGCCGCCGAATAGGCGGCGAGACGAGCGAGAATCTACGCCGAGCGAAGGACGCCACGCTGGGGCGTCCGAGCGTCTTTTCGAAAGCCTGCCAACTCTGGTAAATAGCCGTTAAATATGATAAAAGAAGCCATGCTTTATGAAAAATTGGGCGAGAAGAAGGTGCGCTGTTTTTTGTGCTCGCACCACTGCAGGATAGCGCCGGGTAAATTCGGTATGTGCGGGGTCAGGGAGAACGCGGACGGAAAATTACGCACGCTTGTATACGGCGAGATCATAGCCTCCCATATCGACCCCATAGAGAAAAAACCTCTTTATCATTTTTTACCCGGCTCGATGTCGTATTCGATAGCTACCATAGGATGTAATTTCAAGTGCCCGTTCTGCCAGAACTGGGAGATATCCCAGCTTTCGAAAATGGACAATGCAGCCTCGGAGGGAGAGACAAAGCCTGAAGATATAGTCGAGGCCGCTGTAGCGGCAGGATGCAAAAGCATATCCTATACCTACACGGAACCCACGATATTTTTTGAATACGCTTATGACACGGCTAAACTCGCGAAAGAGCGCGGGCTCTATAATAATTTCGTGACAAACGGATACATGACGCCCGAGGCGCTCAATACCATCAGGCCTTACCTGGACAGCGCCAACGTGGACCTCAAGGCGTTCAGCGAGGATTATTACGCGAAACTCTGCAAGGCCCGGCTGGAACCCGTGCTTGAGACCATAAAGGCAATGAAAAAATCAGGCGTGTGGGTCGAGGTTACCACTTTGATCATCCCGGGCCAGAACGATTCGAAGGAAGAATTGGAAGGCATCGCGGGATTTATAGCCGGGACAGGAACGGATATACCATGGCATGTCTCCAGGTTCCATCCCGATTATAAATACCTGGATTCAGGCCCGACGCCCCTGGAAACTTTAAAGACAGCGAAGGCTGTGGGCGAAAAAGCCGGCCTGCGTTATATTTATTTGGGAAATGTACTGGAAGGAAATGACACATATTGTTATAATTGTAAAAACCGTTTGATAAAAAGAGCGGTTTTCGAGATCAAAGAAAACAATATAAATAACGGCCGCTGTCCCAAATGCGGCACGGCCGTGGACGGGATATTTTAAGGGCATGGATATTAAAAAGATAGCTATAGTAGGGAATCCGAATGTAGGGAAGAGCGTAGTGTTCAATAATCTTACGAAACAATACGCGGTCGTGTCCAATTACCCGGGCACCACCGTGGAAGTTTCCAGGGGGAAGATGACCCTGGACGGCGTCGAATATGAGGTGATAGACACGCCCGGCATGTATTCGTTATACAGCATAACCGAAGAGGAGAAGGTGGCGAGGGATATATTGATACACGAGAGGCCGGGGGTTATCGTGCATGTGATAGACACCAAAAACCTCCAGAGGATGCTTATTTTGACGCTTCAGCTTATTGAGGCGGGCTTGAATGTCATACTGGTACTGAACATAATGGACGAGGCGATAAACGAAGGGATCTCGGTGGACACGGCTGTCCTCGAGAAAGAATTGAAGATACCCGTGATACCCGCGGTTTCGATAGTAGGCAAGGGTATGGATGATTTGAAAAAAAAGATAGGCGAGTATGGAAACAAGAGACTATAAAGGCCCGATAGAAAATTCCATAGAAATGGCGATAGAAAAGATAGCGGAGCTGTTACGGTACGACTATTATCTCTCGCCCCGTTCTATCGCGATCCTTCTTTTACAGGAAGACGACGGCATCAAAAGCCTGGTCAGGGAAAAAGACATTGTCAATTTTAACCGTATAAGCGAAATAGTCGCGGACACGAAGAAATATTATAAAAACCACATATCGTATGAATTGGCTGTCGGGAGGCAGGATGAGGTAAGCGATATCGTGAAGAAGACGGTAAAATTCGGAAAAGACAGGATAAGCCTGGGGGAAAGGTTAAGCAGGCTGGTAATGAACCCGTTGCTGGGCATACCGCTGCTTTTCCTCACGCTTTATATAGGGCTTTATAAATTCGTGGGCCAGTTCGGCGCGGGCATGGTGGTAGATTTTATAGAGGTTCGTGTATTTGACAGGTATATAACGCCTTTCGCGGAAACCGTTACGTTAAGGTTTATCCCGTGGAAATTTTTGCATGAATTGTTTATAGGCGAATACGGCATTGTTACCATGGCTTTCAGGTATGCCTTCGCTATAATACTTCCGATAACATCTTTCTTTTTCCTGGTGTTTTCGCTGATAGAGGATTCGGGTTATCTGCCGAGGATAGCCATGCTTATAGACAGGACTTTTAAGAAGATAGGCCTTAGCGGCCGCGCGGTAATACCGATGGTTCTCGGTTTCGGATGCGCTACCATGGCTACGATGGTTACGCGTATATTGCCTACCAAAAGGGAGCGCATTATCGCGACGTTACTGCTCGCGCTTGCCGTGCCGTGCTCGGCGCAGCTCGGCGTCATCATGGCTTTATTGCAGCATAATTCGAGGGCGATGCTCTTATGGGCGGTTGTGGTAGGATCAATATTCCTGCTGGTGGGCTATCTGACTTCGAAGATATTGCCGGGGGAAAGGCCTTCCTTTTATATGGAGATACCCCCGCTCAGGATACCTAATCTATCCAATGTCATCGTGAAAACCTATGTAAGGGTAAAATGGTATTTTAAGGAAATAATGCCGCTTTTCCTGTGGGCAAGTTTTTTGATATGGCTCGGCAGGCTTATCCATTTATTCGATTTTCTTATAAATATTTTAAAAGGGCCGGTGGAGGCCATAGGCTTACCTTCCGAGGCCTCCAAGGTATTCCTGTTCGGTTTTTTCAGGCGTGATTACGGCGCGGCAGGGCTTTATGACATGAGCACTCATGGAAAGTTGGACGGCGTTCAGCTGGTGGTCAGCTGCGTGGCGCTTACGTTATTCCTGCCCTGCATAGCGCAGTTCCTGATGAACATAAAAGAACGGGGCTGGAAAATGGGCATCGGGATATCGGTGTTCGTACTGGTCTTCTCTTTCAGCGCTGCGTATGCCCTGAACATGATCCTCAGAAGTATGGGAGTTACACTATGAAACCTGCCGTAATAATACCGTTGACGAAGCTGGAACCGCATAAAAAAGCGAAGATATCGCATATAAAAACAGAGGATAACGCGACGCTCCAGAGGATAATAGCCATAGGCGCTCTTCCTGACGCCGACATCGTTCTTATACAGAAGTTTCCTTCATTTGTTTTCCAGATACACAAGAGCCAGTTCGCGGTGGACAAGGAACTGGCGTCATGCATATATGTAAGGGCGGTTTGATCTTTTTACATTTTTTGCTTGACAATCCTTGTATATGATACTAAAATAGTATCATTTGAAAGGGAGTCCGCATGAGATTTATGACGAGGGACACGGATTACGCGCTGAGGGCATTGATATACATGTCAAAGGCCCTGTCGCGGAAAGACAAAAAGGTAGTGACGGTGGAAGATATAGTGCGTTCCGAAAAACTTCCCAAGGTATTTTTAAGAAGGATACTGCAGAGGCTGGCGGAGAGGAAGGTACTGGCTTCCTATAAAGGCAACGCGGGCGGCTTTATGTTTTTGTCCAGGCCGGAAAATATAAGGATAACGGATATAATGAATATATTCCAGGGAAGGATAGACCTTACTAACTGTTTGCTTAAAGGAAAGATCTGCCCTGAGAGAAGCGCGTGCCCTTTAAGAAAAAAGATGAAGGCGGTCAACGCGGTTGTAGTGAAAGAGCTGGATAGGATAACCATAAGGTCTTTGGCGAGGTAGGTATGGCAAAACGCCAGATCGTAAAAATAGACGAGGAAAAATGCACCGGATGCGGTTTATGCGTCCCGAATTGCGCCGAGGGCGCGCTCCGGATAGTGGACGGCAAGGCCAGGCTTGTCAAGGATATCTATTGTGACGGATTAGGCGCGTGCCTTGGCCATTGCCCGGAAGGGGCTATTACTATAGAGGAAAGGGACGCGGCTGTGTTTGATGAGAAAGAGACGAAGAGGCATCTGGCGGAGATAAAAAAGCGGGAAGATAAAAAACCAGTTTTCGGATGTCCCGGGACAATGGTCAGGACGCTGAAAGCCGGTGGCGCGGGCGCTAATGCCGCGAAAACGGAAAAAACCCTTTCCGAGCTCGCGAACTGGCCGGTCCAGCTGATGCTGGTCCCTGCGGAGGCGCCGTATCTTAAAAGCGCGGACTTACTTATAGCGGCTGATTGCGTTGGATTTTCCTATCCGGATTTCCACCGCGATATACTGAAAGGAAAGGCGCTTATCATCTGCTGTCCAAAGCTTGATGACGCCGGGCTATACATCGAGAAACTGGCAGGGATATTTAAGGCCAACGACATAAAGAGCGTGACAATAGCGCACATGGAAGTGCCGTGTTGTTTCGGCTTGAACCGCGTAGTGGATGAGGCGGTAAGATTATCCGGCAAAAAACCGGCGCTTAAAGAGATCACAATAGGCATCCAGGGCGGTGTAAAATGAGTTTCTTCGACACGTGCCCGGGTTCCAAAAGGATAAAAGAACCCTTTCCCGAAAACATAAAATGTTCATGCGGGAAAGAGATAGAGATATGGTCTGATGAAGTGGAAACAACATGTCCCCATTGCGGGAAAAAGGCGGCCAGGTGCCTGCCGGGTTCCTGCCTTGACTGGTGCAGCATGGCGAAAGAATGCGTAGGCGAAGAAAAATATAATAAATACAAGAACAGAAATATAAAACCCGGAGGATAAAAAATGTTTTGTTATCAGTGTGAACAGACAGCGGGCGGCACAGGATGCACAAAGATCGGGGTGTGCGGTAAGAACGAGGATGTCCAGAGTTTACAGGACACACTGTTATTCGGGCTGAAAGGCATTGCCGCGTACGCTTATCACGCCAGAGAACTGGGCGCGATAGATGAAGAGGTGGACGCGTTTATGCACGAGGCCTTATTCAAGACCATTACCAATGTAAGTTTTGACCTTGACCAGTATATCGAGATGGTTTTGAGGTGCGGTTATATCAATATCAAGGTAATGGAACTCCTGGACAAGGCGCATACCCAAAGATTCGGTAATCCTGTGCCTACAGCGGTTGAGACAGGCACAAGAAAAGGCCCGGCAATACTAGTGACAGGCCATGACCTCCTGGACCTGTATGAATTGTTGAGACAAACCGAAGGAACGGGCATCAATGTCTATACGCACGGGGAGATGTTGCCCGCGCACGGTTATCCCGAGCTTAAAAAATTCAAGCACCTCGCGGGTAATTACGGCGGGGCATGGCAGGAACAGAAAAAAGAATTCAGGGAATTCCCCGGGGCTATTTTAGTCACGACGAACTGCGTTTTAATACCGCCTGAGAACAGTTACCTGGACAGGTTGTTTACTATAGGTATAACAGGCGTGTCCGGGTCAAGGCGCGTAAAAGACAGGAAGGATTTCAGCGAATTGATAGAAAAGGCAAAGGGCCTGCCTTCACTGAAAGACGAACCGGGAAAGAAAATAATGACAGGTTTCCACCATACCGCGGTTTTGGCTCTCGCTGATAAGATCATCGACGCGGTAAAAACCGGGAAGATAAAACATTTCTTTTTGATAGGCGGGTGTGATGGCGCGAAACCCGGCAGGAATTATTACACAGAATTTGCCGAGATGGTCCCCAAGGATTGTGTCATACTCACTCTTGCCTGCGGAAAATACCGGTTCAATAAGCTCGATTTCGGCGATATAGGAGGCATACCGCGGTTGCTCGACGTGGGCCAGTGTAATAACGCTTATTCCGCGGTCAAGATCGCCCAAGCGCTGGCAGGCGCGTTTAAGACAGATCTTAACAGCCTGCCATTGACGCTGGTATTGTCATGGTTCGAGCAAAAAGCGGTTGCGATTCTTTTGAGTTTGTTGTATCTTGATATCAGGGGCATGTATATAGGGCCTACCCCGCCGGCTTTTCTGTCAAAGAATGTATTTGCCCTGCTTCAGAAAAAATTTGACCTGAGGTTGACAGCGAACCCGAAAGACGATCTTGAGAGGATATTAAAGAAATAAAGGAACCTTATGGACCCAAATGTCCTGCACAATATAGGTTACGGCATGTATGTGGTGAGTTCGAACAAGAAAGAGCTCCTTAACGGCCAGATAGCGAACACTGTTTTTCAGGTTACCAGCGAGCCCATAACCATTGCCGCAAGCATCAACAAAAAGAACCTTACGCATGAGTACATCGAATCCAGTAAGAGGTTTACGGTATCCATGCTTTCCGAGGAAACACCACTGAGCTTTATAGGCAAGTTCGGGTTCAGGTCAGGCAGGTCGGAAGATAAATTCAAAGACATTAAATTTATAAAGCTGGCTTCAGGGTGCCCTGTGGCGCTGGACAACGCGCTCTGCTATCTCGAGGCGGAGGTCATGGGCAGGCTTGATTGCGCTACACATACGCTATTTCTAGGCAGGATGACGGATTCGAAGGTATTGAAGATAGGGAAACCCATGACGTATGATTATTACCACCAGGTAAAGCGCGGCACTACACCCGATACAGCGCCCACCTTTATTAAAAAAGAAGGTGTCAGGCGCGAAGGAGGAAGCATGCAAAAATATAAATGTACTGTGTGCGGTTATATATACGACCCGGACGCGGGAGACCCGGATGGCGGTGTCCAGCCCGGCACGGCCTTCGAAGATATCCCTGATTCATGGGTCTGTCCAGTGTGCGGGGCGTCAAAGAGCAAATTTATAAAAGAGGTGTAAAACATGAAACCGTTAGAGATCAAAAAAGGCGTATATTGGGTCGGCGGTATAGATTGGGAGTTGAGGAATTTTCATGGTTATTCCACGCGTCTCGGCTCTACTTATAATGCCTATCTGATAATAGACGAGAAAATTGTACTCGTGGATACGGTCAAACATTACTTGTTTGACGAGATGCTCGAGAGGATAAAAGGCGTAATAGACCCTTCCAGGATAGACTATATAATATCCAGTCATACCGAAATGGACCATTCGGGGTGTATCCCAGCCATGGCCGGTATCGCGAAGAACGCCGTTATCGTATGTTCTCCTAACGGCGAAAAAGAATTAAAAAAGCATTTCAAGGAAAACCTGAAATTAAAGGTAGTTAATACAGGAGACTCCATCAATATAGGAGCGAGGAACCTGAAATTTATCCTTATGCCCATGGTCCACTGGCCTGATTCCATGGCTACCTATATCCCGGAGGACAGGCTTCTTTTGCCCAATGACGCGTTCGGCCAGCACGTGGCGTCCAGCGAGAGGTTTGAAGATGAGTTTGGCTGGGACAGGGCTAAAGAAGAAGCGGCGAAATATTACGCCAATATAGTTTTACCATACGGCAGCCAGGTGAATAAGGCGTTGGACGCCCTTTCGGCTGTTGACATTTCCATGATCGCGCCCAGCCACGGGTTGATATGGCGGACCCATATGAAAGATATAATAGACTGCTACAAAAAATGGGCGGATAATATATGCAAAGAAAAAGCAATCGTTATATACGACACCATGTGGCATAGCACGGAAAAAATGGCTTATTCTATAATGGATGTTTTCGAGGAAAAAAATATCCCGTGTGAGATAAAGAACTTACAGACAAACCATATATCGGATGTAATGGCATCTCTCCTGGAAGCTAAATATATATGCGTAGGTTCTTCGACATTGAATAACGGCATGCTGCCCACGGTCTCGGCATTCCTTACCTATATGAAAGGGCTCGCCCCTAAAAACAGGACCGGGATCGCGTTCGGTTCTTACGGCTGGGGCGGCCAGAGCGTGGGCGATATAGAGAATATCCTGGAAGCGGCTAAATTTGAATTGCCGGTAAAAGGGCTGAAGATACAGTGGATACCCGATGATAACGAATTAACAGAACTGAAAAACAAGGTAAGGGGGGTAGTGCAATGACACTTAAAGGCAGTCAGACGGAAAAAAATCTCCTGGCGGCGTTCGCGGGGGAATCGCAGGCAAGGAACCGTTATACTTATTTCGCGGCTGCGGCTAAGAGGGAAGGCTATGAGCAAATATCAGGCATATTCCTGGAAACAGCCGATAACGAGAAAGAGCATGCCAAGAGATTTTTCAAATTGCTGGAAGGCGGCGATGTGGAGATTACCGCGTCTTACCCGGCGGGCGTAATAGGGAATACGCTGGATAACCTGAAAGCGGCCGCGGACGGCGAGAAACTGGAATGGACAATGTTATACAAAGACGCCGAAGCGATTGCCCGCAAAGAGGGTTTTGAGGAAGTGGCTGTCCAGTTCAAGGAAATCGCGGAGGTGGAAGAACAGCACGAAGCCAGGTATAGAAAACTCTGGAAAAACATAAAAGACAACACCGTATTTAAAAAAGATAAAGCGGTCAAATGGAAATGCCGCAACTGCGGTTATGTCCATGAAGGGGCTGAAGCGCCGGATAAGTGTCCCGCGTGCGCGCACCCCAGGGCGTATTACGAGGTCATGGCGGAAAACTATTGATATGAAAATATTAGGCATAAACGGCAGTCCAAGGCCGGCCGGAAATACTGAGATATTGCTGGATAAACTTCTCGAAGGCGCCAGGAGTAAAGGCGCTGATACGGAGAAGATTATCCTGAACAGCCTGGAATTTGTCCCGTGCCAGGAATGCGAAGAAATGCCGGACGATGGCTCCTGCCTCATAAATGATGATATGGGCGCGGTATATAAAAAGATAAAAGAGGCGGACGCCATAGTGTTCGCGTCGCCGATATTCTTCGGTTCTATAAGCGCCCAATCCAAGATGATGATAGACAGGTTTCAGTGCGCGTGGCGGGCTAAATACGTGTTGAAAAAAGACGCCGGCTATAAGAAGATCCCGGGCGTTTTTATATCCGTGGAAGGCAGCGGCAGGAAGGATTTTTTTGAGAACGCCAGAGCGGTGGTCAGGAATTTTTTCGCCGTCATAAACGCGGCGTATAAATATGAACTTTTTTGCCCGGGCGCGGACAAGAAAGGCGGCATAGCCAAATACCCAGCCTGCCTGGAGGAGGCTTTTAATATCGGGGCTAAAATAGCCGGGGAGGGAGCATGAACGTTATATTTTCCGGGAGTGAGATAGCTGAAATGGCTATCCAGATAGAAAAGAACGGTTTTGATTTTTATAAGGCGGTGGCGGCGAGGTCGAAAACAAAGGCCGCGAAGAATATCTTCAACTACCTGGCGGGCCAGGAAAAAAAGCATATGGAGGTGTTTAGGAAGATGGTTTCGGCGGTTAAAAAATACGAGCTGCCCGGGGCGTATACGGATGATTATTTCGGTTATATAAAGGCGTTATCCGAGGGGTATATTTTCACAAAAAAGAAAAAAGGCAAGGCCATGGCGGAGACTGTCAGGGACGGGAAGCGGGCGGTGGAGCTCGGGTTGAGTTTCGAAAGGGATTCCATATTATTTTATTACGAGATGAAGAATTTTGTCCCGGAAGCGGAACGCGGGATAATAGAAGGTTTGATAAAAGAAGAACAGAGGCATGTCGTTAAACTGTCGTTATTAAGGAGGAGGTGTTATGCCTAACGTTAAACTATATTCCACATCCACGTGTTCTTATTGCATGATGACAAAGGATTTTTTGAGGAAAAACAACATCCCGTTCGAAAATATAGACGTGGGCGCCGATCCCCAGGCGGGCAGCGAGATGATGGAAAAGTCCGGCCAGATGGGAGTGCCTGTCCTGGATATAGACGGTACTATAATAGTGGGCTTTGACAAGGACGCTATCTCCCGCGCCCTCGGCATAACCTGACATTAACAGCGGAAGCTATGAAAAAACTTTTGAAAGAGTACAGAAGAAGAAAAAAAGAGATTAAAAAAAGGCTTAACGATTTTAAGGATAGTTATAAAAAAGGCGATAGGCATGTCTTTTCTGAGTTGTGTTTCTGCATATTGACGCCCCAGGCTGAAGCGATCGAGTGCGACAAGGCGATAAAGGAACTGAAAAAGAAAGGCCTGCTATTCAGCGGCAGTCCAAAGGCCATAAGCCCGTACCTGAAAGCGGCAAGGTTCCTGAATAAGAAAGCCGAGTTTATCGTGAACGCCAGGGGATTATTTAAAAAGAACGGGCATTTTGCCATAAGGGGCTGTATAGACGAAAAGGATATACTCAAGACCAGGGAATGGCTCGTCGAAAACGTCAAAGGCATAGGCTATAAAGAGGCGAGCCATTTTTTAAGGAATATAGGTTTCGGGGAGGACCTGGCGATACTGGACGTGCATATACTCAAAAACCTGAAGGATTATGGGGTTATAGAAAGGATCCCAAAATCATTGACTAAAAAAGAATATCTCAGGGTAGAGGACAGGGTCAGGGATTTTTGCAGGAATATCAGGATACCCATGGACGAACTGGACCTATTGTTTTGGTCCAGGGAGACCGGGTTTGTATTCAAGTGAGGTCCCTCGTTCCGCCACCTGTAGATGGCGAGACTCGGGACGAATTTTGTTCCACAAAATTCGGAGGCTGTCATGAAGGTCACGATACATTATATGTTAAGACCTGTGGCGCATTGTAAAGAAGGCTGCAGTACTTGCTCCCGGGCATGAGCTTAAACTGCCCAACCTTTTAATGTTAAAGACAAAAGATAGCGCCATAATAGATTCTATGGGCAAAAAGATCATTCTCCGCGGCGTGAACCTTGGCGGATGGCTTATGATGGAGGGGTATATACTTTACGGCAGGAATATATCCGAGAAATCGTTCAAAGCTGAGATGGCAAGGCGCTGGGGCGGTAAAGAACTGGAGAATTTTACCAGAGAGTTCAGGAATAATTTTATAAAAGAAGAGGATTTTAAAAATATAGCGAATCTTGGTTTTAACTGCGTCCGCCTCCCCTTTAATCATAAACTCATAGAGAATCAGGACAAAAATCATTCTATAAATAAGAACGGCATCGGCCTCTTGAAAAAAGCTGTTTCATGGTGCAAGAAACGTGATATTTACTGTATCCTGGACATGCACGCCGCGCCTGGCTCGCAGAACCAGGATTGGCACGCGGACAGCGACGGCGAAATGTCCTTATGGAAAGATAAAAAATGCCGCGAACGTTATTACAGGTTATGGGAAGAGTTGGCGGAGAATTTTAAAGGCGAAGAGGGTGTTGCGGGTTACAATATATTGAATGAGCCTGTCATAAAAAAAGGCGGCGCTGGAATACTGAGGCCGTTCTATAAAGAGGCTGTAAAACGGATAAGGGCGGTGGATAGCGGGCACATCATATTCCTGGAAGGCAATATATGGTCACAACGCCTGGAAGACATAGGCGAGCCGTTCGCGGATAATCTTTCTTACAGCATCCATTTTTATCATCCCTTGGAGTTTACTTTTAATTTTCACAGGGACCTCAGCTACCCGGGCAGGATTAACGGCGAAACATGGAATTTTAAAAAAATAAAAGAGATACTTGGAACATACCACGGTTATTCCAAGAAATGGAATGTGCCGGTTTTCGCGGGCGAGTTCGGAGTGAACTCGAGATGCGGAAAATGCTCCGGTGAGCTCGAATGGGTCAGGGATACGCTGGAATGCTTTAAGGAGTTCGGATTTCATTGGACATATTGGACATATAAGGCAGTCTCCAACAGCGTATTTCCGGACGGCATATACCAATATACGGCAAATCCGCCATGGATCAGCCGCCAGGGGCCTGTTTACGGTTTTGAGAATTTTTATACTCTCTGGAAAGGGCATAAAAACGCCATAATAGGGTCATGGAAGACCGAAGGCTTCAAAAAGAACGAGCCTCTTGCTAATTTACTTGCCAGTTTCGGGCGTATCTGATAAAATTACCCCAATGGACAAAAAGGTAAAATATTATATAGATTCGAATAACGAATTTGTTATAGAGAATTATAATTTAGCAGGGACTTTTTCCAATTTCCTTCCGGGGATAGCCGGGTTATTCGGCATACCCATGTGGGTTTTCTACGTGAACCGCGGGCAGGCTGTCTGTAGTTTCGGGATAAAAGGCAAAGACAGCTCGATAATGGAATTTTTCCCGGCGAACAGGGCGTACCAGCTGGTCTCGTCGCAGGGTTTTCGCACATTTTTGAAGCTCAAAAAGGGTAAGGCCGGGATTTTCTACGAGCCTTTCAAATCCTATTCGGGTGAGACAGACGCCGTCATAAAACAGCGCATGTTCGTCAGCGGGCATGAGCTGAGGATCGAGGAAATAAACTCCACTCTGGGTTTGAGCGTGGAGGTAAAATATTTTACGATACCGAACCAGCCTTTCGCCGGGCTTGCCAGGATAGTTACCATCAGGAATATCTCCAAAAAAGATATCTCCTGCGAAATGCTGGACGGTGCCCCTCTTATAATCCCTTACGGCACTTCCAATTTCTTTCTGCAAAAAATGAGGCGCACTATCGAGGCATGGATGGTGGTGGAGAACCTGGAGCGCAACGCGCCTTTTTACAGGTTAAAGGTCGATCCCAAGGATGCCTCAGAGGTCAAGTTCGTGGAAGAGGGGAATTTTTATCTCTCTTCTGTTTCAGGAAGGCCGCTCCCTGTCGTGGTAGATCCGGAAGCGATATTCGATAATATAACGGATTTTTCATACCCTGTTAATTTTGTTGACGCCGCCAGGTTCAAGATACCAAAGAACCAGATGAACCGGAATAAATTGCCCAGCGCCATGGCTTACGCGGCTTTTAAGCTCGGGAAGGGCGAAGAGATCAAAGTCAACGCCATATCGGGCCACATGAGCTCGAAGGATAAATTGAATTCTTTCCTCCCTATCCTGTCAACGGAACAGTTTTTCTCGGAGAAAAGAGAAGAGAATAAAAATATAATAAATGAGATCCGGGGTAATATCTTTACCGCGAGCGCGGATGAAAGGTACGATACATATTGCGGCCAGGCATTCCTGGACAACGTGATAAGGGGCGGGATACCCCTGACATGTTCCAATGCCCACACCTACGCGTTTTATGTGTATTCGCGCAAACACGGGGATCTAGAAAGGGATTACAATAAGTTTTCGATAGAGCCGGCTTATTTTTCGCAGGGCGACGGCAACTACAGGGATATAAACCAGAACCGCAGGAGCGATGTATTCTTTGACCCGGATATAAAGGACTTCAATATACTGTATTTCTATAACCTTATACAGTCGGACGGATATAACCCGCTGGTCTTAAGGGGGGTAAAGTTCAAGTTGAAAGACCCCGGGGCGTTAAGGGCAGCGCTTAAAGACAGTATGAGCGCGGCTGATATCGAAAAATTAGAGCCTGCCCTGTCCGCGGAGTTTACGCCCGGCAGCTTATTTATGGAAATAGAGAAGCAAGGCATAAAATTAAAAATATCCTGGCGCGAATTACTCGATATCCTGTCAAAAAACTGTGTTATTATCTATGATGCGGAACACGGGGAAGGGTATTGGGTGGATCATTGGACTTATAATCTGGATCTGGTAGAAAGTTATCTGGGGGTATACCCCGATAAGTTAAAAGAAATATTCCTGGATAAGAAAGAATTTACCTTTTATGACAACATGTTCTGTGTGAAACCTCGTTCAGGGAGATATCTTCTAAAGAGCGAGGGTGTTGTAAGGCAATACCATTCGCTGGAGCATGACGCCAAAAAGACCCATCTGATAAAACAGCGCGTTGTCGATCCCCACGCGATGCGGATGAATAACGGGGAAGGGGATATTTACAAGGTTTCGCTCCTGGTAAAGATGCTTTGCGTCGCGGCAAACAAGATATCTTCGCTCGACCCGTCCGGCATAGGCATTGAAATGGAGGCTGATAAGCCGGGCTGGTGCGATTCCATGAACGGCCTGCCCGGGCTTTGCGGTTCCTCGGTTCCCGAGGTCTTTGAATTGAAACGCCAGCTTGTATTCATACTGAATGCCTTTAAAAAGCTCGATATAGATGATTGTTTGACCATTAATCTCCCGGAAGAACTGCATGAGTTCATAAAAAATCTGGAGGATGCGATAAAAGAAGACGGCAGCGATTTTAATTATTGGGACAAGTCCAATTCCGCCAAAGAAGAATACAGGCATAGAACAAAACTCGGATTCAGCGGAAGAGAAAAAACCATGAACGCCGGGGAATTGAGGACCGCGCTGGACAGGTTCCTTTTGAAGGCGGACAGCGCGGCCGCGAAGGCGTATGACCCGGCTAAAAAAGCGTACACCACATATTTTATAAATGAGGTCGTGAAATATGAGTTATTGGGCAGGCAGGATCCCGTAAAAGGCCTTCCCCTGGTAAGGCCGACGGAATTCAAGAGTATAAGGCTGCCCCTGTTCCTGGAAGGGCCCGTAAGGGCGTTGAAGACCGAATCTGACGCCGGAAAAGCAAAGGCATTGTATGACTCTCTCAAAAAGACCGGATTGTACGACGTCAAATTAAAGATGTACAGGATCAATGAATCCCTGGAAGATGTATCCAAAGAAGCGGGCCGCTCCACCATATTTACCCCGGGCTGGCTGGAAAACGAATCAATATGGCTCCACATGGAATATAAATACCTGCTCGAGATATTGAAAAAAGGGCTTTATGAGGACTTTTTCGCGGAGTTCGAAAATGTCCTGATCCCGTTCCAAAAGCCCGGGAGATATGGGAGAAGCGTCTTCGAGAATTCTTCTTTTATAGTTTCCAGCGCTTTTCCCGAGCCTGAGATGCACGGCAGGGGTTTTGTCGCGCGCCTGAGCGGTTCTACCGCGGAAATGCTGAATATATGGCTGGTCATGAGCGCTGGCAGGAATCCGTTTTTCGTAAATGAAAAACACGGGTTAAGCCTGAGGTTCAGCCCGGCGCTGCCGTCAAGGCTTTTTACGAAAAAGGCCTCCAAAGGCTTTCCAAAAAATACATACGCGTTCAAATTTTTAGGTAAAACCCTCGTAGTTTACCACAATCCCGAAATGAAAAATACCGCAGGTAAAAATTCCGCGAGGATAACTTCCATGACATTGGAATACGACGATGGAAGAAAAATAGACATCCAGGGAGACATAATAAACCCGCCGTACGCCCTGGACATAAGAACCCGAAAAATAAAAAGAATAGACGCCCATCTCTCCTAAGTTACATTTGTGACAGTGTCACAAATGTAACTTTTGTGCTTGACTTTGCGGAAAATAGTGCTATAATTTTAAAATAAGTAGCACGGGCATGCTAAAAAGAGGATAGATTATATGGCAGGACTGGTGAGGTTCGGCGTATCGCTGGAAAGGAGATTATTGGAAGATTTCGACAGGTTCATAGGCCGCAGGAAATATTCCAACCGCTCTGAGGCGATAAGGGACCTTATACGAGACAGCTTTGTAAAAGAGGAGTGGGATAAAGGCGAGGAAGTCGCGGGCGCCATATCCATCGTGTACGACCACCACAAAAGAGAATTGATGGACGTGATAGTGGACATACAGCATGAGTACCAGGACATGATAGTGGCGAGCCAGCATGCCCACTTGGACCACCATAACTGCCTGGAAGTAATTATCGTAAAAGGAAAATCGAACAAGATCAGGGAACTCTCGGATAAATTACGCGTTGTAAAGGGCGTAAAACACGGGACGCTCAGCGTCACGACGTTAGGTAAGGATTTTTAATATTATTTTTTTGTACTATGGTGGCACGAATTTAAAAAAAGTAGCAATAAAAGTGGAAAGGAGGAAGATAATGTTCAAGATGGGTTTTAAAAAAATTGCCCTAACTGCCATTGTGTTTTTATTTTTAGCTGGGAATAATTCTTTCGCTGAGGATAATCCCATAAGGAATGAGATTGATAAACTGAAGACACGCATCCAGATTTTGGAGGAAAGATTAAATAAACAGGATAAATGTATGGAGGACCAGCAAAGATGTATCCTTGAACAGGATAAAAAAATCGCCGAGTATGAATCAAAGCTAAGCGAGTTTGGCACGGCTTTGCACAGGCAGGAAGGCGTCCCCATACCTATCGCGGAAGGCCTTGAAATAGGCGTCGGCGCCACTATGGTAGTCCAGGGAACGAATAATACCAATGACGCTACAAGCGGGGTGACCAAAAAAGAATCCAGGACCGACGCGTCCTATTCAACAGACATTACTATAGGTAAAGAATTCGAAGAAACCGGCGGAAAAGCTTTTTTACATCTTGAAGCGGGTAAGGGCGCGGGCCTGGAAGACAACCTGACCCTATATAGTGATGTTAACCGTGATGCGAGCGACTCGGAAAACGTGCAGGTTACGGAACTCTGGTATGAACAGGTTTTACTCAATGATAAAGCAGCGGCGGTTTTCGGGAAAATAGACCCCACAATTTATTTTGACAATAACGAAATAGCCAATGACGAGACAACCCAGTTTCTTGGCAGGATATTCAGAAATTCCCCTGTGGTGGAATTTCCGGACAATACAGCGGGTATCCGCATAGCTTATATACCGGACGGGTGCATTGAATTAGGATACGGCATTTTAGACGCGGACGGCGACTGGGAAAAGATAGGGGATAATCTTTTTAATATAGCCCAGGTTACTTTTAAGGCAAACTTGTTTAACCAGCCGGGGAACTACAGGTTATATGGCTGGAACAACAGCGCCGCTCATACTAAATGGCACGACTCCTCCGCTCAGAAAGAAGACAGCTATGGTTTTGGTTTAAGTTTCGACCAGAAGGCTAATGATATCGCTACGTTATTCTGCCGTTACGGCTGGCAGAATCCGAAAGTATATAACCCGAATACCAAAGCTGCGGCGGATAGTTTTGAATACTCACTGGAACAGTCATGGAGTGCCGGGTTGCAATTGGAAGGTAAATCATGGGGCAGGGAAAAAGATGTTCTTGGTTTCGCGGCAGGCCAGGTATATCCATCCAATGACTATAAAAAAATCGGCACATCTTCCGTTGCCAGCCCAAGGGCTGCGGCAGAGGGCCATCTGGAAACGTATTACAGGATATACGTCAATAATCATCTATCCGTCAGCCCGGATGTCCAGTATATATGGAATCCGTTTGGAAAGGATGTCGAAGATGATACAAGCAGTATATTTATCGGCGGCATGAGGGCGCAAATAGACTTCTAAATAAAAGGAGGAGAATATGCATATACCGGACGGGTATTTGGGTCCTGTAACCAGCGGCTTAATGTATGCCGTGATGGTGCCTATATGGGCGCTTGCTTCTAAGATAGTAAAAAAGAGCCTTAAAACGGCTCAGGTACCGTTTTTGGCTATTGGTGCGGCTTTCAGTTTTGTGATAATGATGTTCAATGTGCCTATTCCGGGGGGCACCACGGGCCATGCCGTAGGCGGAGTTTTAGTAGCTATACTGCTGGGCCCATGGGCAGCCTGCATCGCTATCACAGTTGCGCTTGTTATCCAGGCCTTATTATTTGGGGACGGCGGCATTACAGCGATAGGCGCTAACTGTTTTAATATGGCGTTTATCCTGCCTTTTACCGGGTACTATATTTACAAAGCAGTCAGTTATAATGCCCCTATTGGTTCTAACAGGAGGATAATTGCCGCGGGCATAGCAGGTTATATAGCTTTAAATATAGCTGCGCTATTGACCGGCATAGAATTCGGATTACAGCCGTTATTGCATCATACAGCGGAGGGCCAGGCCCTTTATTGCCCGTATGGATTGAATATAGCCATACCGGCTATGGCAGGCGAGCATCTTCTGGTGTTCGGGTGGATAGAGGCTGTTGTGACAGCGTTGGTCGTGAAATATCTGCAGAAGCAATCTCCGGAATTCCTGGAGAAAGGGGAGGTGGCGTAATGAAACTTATAACCAAATTATGGATAGGCATGGCTGTGCTTATAGCTCTGTCGCCTTTGGGATTATTATTGCCGGAACATTTTAAAGCAGGCGATGCGTGGGGCGAATGGGGAGCGGACATGATCAAAGAATTAACCGGATATATTCCCCAAGGCCTGGAAAAACTTTCCAGCCTCTGGAGCGCGCCCATTCCTGATTATGCTTTCAAAGGCTGGGAAGAAAAAGGATTGCCGTCGCTGAGCATTGCTTATATAATGTCAGCGGTAATCGGCATAGCGGCAGTGGCGGCAGTGGTATTGATTATAGGAAAGATTCTTACAAAGAAAGGCAAATAAGCCGTGCCGAAGAATAATAATTTCATAGAGCGTTCTATTTTAAGAGTTTTGTCTCTTCTGAAGGAATCCGTTTTTAGCGATGAATACGCCTTGAAAAAAGGCCTTTTACAGCGGATTAGCCCGAAAATCAAACTGGCGTTATTCCTGTTATTTATAATTCAGATATTATTGGCAAAGGACATAATTATTTTATTGTATTTATATATAGCGTCTCTTGTCCTGGCATATTTTTCTAAAATAAATTTAGGGTTTTTCCTCAAAAGGACATTGGTATTTATACCCTTATTCTCGCTATTTATCGCCATGCCGGCTTTATTCAGTTTCGCGACACCGGGGGAAGCGCTGGTTGCTTTTAAGATAGCGGGTTTAAACATGGTTATCACGCGCCAGGGCCTGCATGGGGCAGGTTTGTTTATTATGCGCGTCACGGATTCCGTATCGTTCGCGGCACTTTTGAGCATTACGACAAGGCATTTCGAATTACTCAGGGCGCTGCGCGTTTTCAAAATACCGCAGGTATTCGTAATGACGCTTGGTATGTGTTACAGGTATATATTTTTGTTTGTGGAAATCGTAGAAAACATGTACCTTGCCATAAAAAGCAGGACGGGGTCAAGGATGCATTACAAAAAAGGGCAGCGCATAGTATCGTGGAATATAGCCTGCCTGTGGGTCCGTTCCTGCAAACTTAATCAGGATGTATATAAGGCTATGCTTTCGAGAGGATATAAAGGAGAGGCATGAGCGGTATAATATTTGAATTGAGAGATGTCTGGTGTTCTTATCTTGGCAAGTATCCTGCGCTGCGGGGCATAGATATGGACATAAAACAGGGAGAGAAGATAACTATTATAGGCGCTAACGGGTCAGGCAAGTCCACTCTCCTGCAGATGCTGGACGGGCTTATTTTTCCTGACAAAGGTATTGTCAAAATATTCGGGGCTGAGCTGAAAGAGAGTTCTTTCAATGACGAAAAATACTCGGTAAACTTCAGAAAAAAAATAGGGCTTGTTTTCCAGAATCCGGATGTCCAGTTATTCTGCCCTACCGTCGGGGAGGATATTATGTTCGGGCCTTTACAGTTAGGGCTTCCAAGAGAAGAGTCTATAAGGCGCCTGGACGAGATATGCGGGATATTGAATATAAAAGGGTTGATGGACAGGGCGCCTCATCAATTGAGCATAGGGGAAAAACGCAAGGTAAGTATCGCTTCCGTATTGGTGATAGATCCGGATGTCCTGATACTGGATGAACCGACTGCCGGCCTCGACCCGCTGACCACCAGGCATATTATAGACCTTCTTATAAAAGCGAATATATCAGGCAAAACTATTATTACGGCTACTCATGACCTGCATATCGTGGAGGAAATATCGGACGTTGTTTATGTATTCAGCCAGGATAAAAAAATAGTGGGATCAGGCAGGCCGGACGAGGTATTGAATGACATGCAGTTACTCCAGGACAATAATCTCGTGCATATCCACAGCCACAAGCACGAAGGTAAGGTGCATGCCCATCCTCACCAGCACCTTGACCACCACACTCATCAATAGCCCAGATTTTTCAGGGCAAAAGGATCCTTGCGCCAGTTCTCATAGACCTTGACCCACAGGTCGAGGAAAACCTTTTTCCGCAGGAAATTCTCTATATCTTTTCGCGAAGTCTCGCCTATTCTTTTGAGCATCTTGCCATCCTTGCCGATAATGATGCTTTTTTGGCTGTCCTTTTCACAATATATATTAGCCCTTATATAGACTATGTCGTTATTGTCCCTGTCTTTTTTTTCTTTCATCTCCTCTACGGTGACAGCTACGGAATGAGGTACTTCCTGGTATGTGGTTTCTAGGGTCTTTTCCCGTATTATCTCCTGCACGATAAATCTTTCGCTTTTATCACTCAACTGGTCTTCCGGGAATAAGGCATAGCCTTCAGGCAGGTATTCCAGTATTTTATTGAATACTATATCTGTCCCGTCTTTTTTGATCGCGGAGACAGGTATGATTTCCTTGAAATTGAATTTTACGGCTTTTTCGATAAGAGGGAGCAGGCGGCGCCTGTCAATCTTGTCTATCTTATTTATGATAAGGATATTGGATTTTCCCGGCATGAGCCCGAATATCTCTATGTCCTCTTTTGTGATGCCGCTCGCGGCATCTATAAGGATGAGGTTCAGATCCGTTTCCATGACAGAGGCCTGCGCCTTGCGTACCATCAATTTTCCAAGGAGGTTTTTGGGCCGGTGCATGCCCGGGGTATCGACAAGCACGATCTGGAAATCTTCGCCGGATATTATTCCCTGGATATTGTCGCGCGTGGTCTCGGGCTTGTCCGATACGATGCAGACCTTTTCCCTGACAAGCACATTAAGAAGTGTGGACTTCCCTACATTCGGCCTTCCGATTATGGCTACCCTGCCCGCTTTGAACATAATCATATTATATACGAGTTTATTATTTTATTCCATTTGCAAATTAGATATGTTATCTTATATTTAAACTTGAAGTAGGAGGTCCCTCGCGGCTCGATAGGAATGGATATGATCGCTCGGGATCAAATTTTACTTCGTAAAATTTGAGAGGGCAGGATGAAACCTTTTTATTTCGCGATACTGGCGGCGCTGACGTGGGGGATAGCGCCAATAGTGGAAAAAACAGGGCTTGCGAACATAGCGCCTTTATCAGGTGTGGTAATACGCTCGTTCGGTGTGCTTATAGGAGCGGTTATCCTGGTGGCATTCAACAGCGGCCTGCTGAAATCGGTTTTTAAAGCCGACCCCAAGACCATGATATTGCTGGCTATGGGAGGTATTATAGCCAGTATCCTCGGGCAGATATTTTTTTATAATGCGCTGAAAGAAGGAGAGGCGTCCAAGATGGTCCCGATAGCCGGGACTTATCCCCTGGTTTCCTTTTTATTGGGTCTTTTGTTTTTCGGGGAGAGTTTTACCTTTGTCAAGGCCCTGGGGATGGGTTTCGTGATACTCGGTGTCTTTCTGTTGAGATGAGTACCTGCCGGCTTAGCTGTACATATTTGCGTATTTCTCCGGGTTATGCTAATATTGTATTATAACATATGAAAACCGTAAAAATAGCGATAGGCCAGATAAATACCACAGTCGGGGACATGGAAGGCAACTCGAACAGGATATCGTGCTGCGTAAGACAGGCGGCGTCCCGCCATGTAGACCTGATTGTGTTCCCGGAACTCAGTATAACCGGTTATCCGGCCGAAGACCTGCTTTTAAAGCCGCATTTTATAAAAGATAATATAAGGTATCTGGAAAAAATATCCAGGGAGACAGGCGGCATAACCGCGGTAATAGGATTCGCGGACAGGAAAAACGGGAATGTCTATAATAGCGCCGCGGTAGTGCGCGATAAAAAAATAACCTATGTCTATCACAAGAAACACCTGCCCAATTACGGCGTTTTTGACGAGAAGCGGTATTTTACGCCGGGTTCCGGAAATGCCCTGCTGAAAATAAAGGGTTTTTCTTTCGCGGTAAATATATGCGAGGATATCTGGGCAAAGGACACGGCCGCGGAAAACAAGATTTTTAAAAAGGCGGATTTCCTGGTGAATATATCCGCTTCGCCATATCATATTGATAAGATCGGGGAGCGCAGGAAAATAATCGGGGCAAAAGCAAAAAGATTGGGCATGCCTGTCGTATATTGCAATCTTATAGGCGGGCAGGATGAACTGGTATTCGACGGCAGGAGCGCTTTATTCGGAAGGAATGGCGGGGTCATTGCGGAGGCAAGGGCTTTCCAGGAGGACCTGCTGGTATTGGATCTCGCTATCGGCAAAGGAGCGGAAAAAGCAGATCGGAAATTCAGCCAGGTTTCCGGGGAAGAAGAGGTATATTCCGCGCTTGTACTGGGCTTAAAGGATTACGTGCGCAAAAATAATTTCAATAAGGTCGCGTTAGGCCTGAGCGGAGGGATAGATTCCGCGCTGGTGGCGTATATCGCGGCCGACGCGCTCGGCAGGGCAAATGTGCTGGCGCTCAGCATGCCGTCCAGGTATTCTTCGGAAGGCACGCAGGAAGACGCGAAGACAATAGCGGATAATTTGGATATAAAATTACGCGTGATACCTATAGATAATATATTCGGTTCTTATCTCGATACATTAAGGCCTCATTTCAAAGGCATAGAGCCGAATATAGCCGAGGAAAATATCCAGGCCAGGATACGGGGCAATATACTTATGGCATTTTCCAATAAATTCGGGTACCTGGTGCTCAATACAGGCAATAAGAGCGAGGTAAGCGCCGGATACTGCACCCTTTATGGCGATATGGCAGGCGGGTTCAGTGTGATAAAGGATGTGCCGAAAAAACTTGTTTACGAACTGACACAATACAGGAATAAAAAAGAAGGAAGGACGATCATACCCGAAAGTGTTTTTAAGAGAGCGCCTACCGCTGAATTAAGGCCGAACCAGAAAGACCAGGATACCCTGCCGCCTTATGATTTTTTGGACAGCGTCATAGACCTTTATATAGAAAAAAATAAAGGGTTTGAGGATATAGCGGAAGAGCTGGGACATGTAGAAATCGTGAAGAAGATATTGAATATGATAGACCGGAGCGAATATAAAAGGCGACAGGCCCCCCCCGGCATAAAGATTACGCCCATGGCGTTCGGGAAAGACAGGCGCATGCCTATAACAAATAAATTTACACCGCGTTAATTTAGTATATACTATTATTAATAGAAAAGGGCGCATATGGCAAAATTTACAAGCGCGGAAATATTTATCGAGGCGGTAGCCAGGATTAACAGGCTCCTTATCATACTCGGGATATTTTTTTTCGTGTATTTCCTGCTCAACAACAAGGTAAATATATATCTGCTGCTGCTCGCTTTTTTTAACCTGTCGTTCAGCCTGCTTTCGTATAAACACCTGCTTGTCACGAACAGGCTTAACGCGGAGCTCGAGCGCGCCAAGGCGGCGCTCAAAGACGTATCCAAAGAAACCCGCGAAATGCATCAAGGTTAAATGTTCCGAAAAATCCTCATCCCCCTATTCATAATATTTTTAAGTTCTAATCTTTTAGCGAAAGAAACGGTCTATGTCACCGCCCGTTCAGCGGTCCTGATGAAGATCTGGAATAAGAAGCTTGTTTATTCCAAAAATCCCCATACTAAACTCGCGCCCGCATCCACCACGAAGATAATGACGGCGCTGGTGGTTTTGAGAAGGTCACCCCTTAATAAAAAAGTGGTTGTTTCAAGGAACGCGGCATTCGCCCCGCCGAGCAAGGTGGACATTAAAAAAGGGGAGCGGTATTCCACGGAAGACATGCTCAAGGCGCTCTTGCTGAACTCCGGGAATGACGCGAGCATAGCCCTCGCCGAAAGCGTGGCAGGCACGGAAAAGGCTTTCACCAAACTGATGAACGAGGCTGCCCGGAAAATAGGCTGCCGCAATACCAATTTCGAGACATCCAACGGCTTGCCCGCCAAAGGGCAATATTCCACCGCTTATGACCTGGCGCTTATAATGCGCGAGGCCATAAAAGATAAGAGGCTTCTCGATATCCTGCGGATAAAAAACGCGGAGATAACGGAGTTGAATACCGGCAGGCGGATAAAATTAAGGAACCATAATAAGAGTTTATGGAAAGATACCCCTTATTCCATGCTTGGAAAGACGGGATACACGATCAAGGCGGGGCAGTGTTTTCTAGGGTATATAAAATATGATAAAAGGCGTGATCTGATAGTGGTTGTCATGAAGGGGAAAAAATTATGGCCTGACCTGAAAGAGCTTGCGGAAAAAGGCAGGAAAATGCTTTAGGGGGCAGTCATGTTAAAAGTATTTTTATTTTTTGTTATAAACCTTATGGTGGTGTGCCAGGCGGTTTCTTTTGCCGCGCCCTGTTATGGCACTCATATGCCTGAAAAAAAGCACTGGGTATGGGGTGTCCAGGCGGACATGCTCCTGGACAGGAATCTTGATAATAGCGAGGGAGGCGTGAGCGGGAACAGGTATTTTATCACTGGTTCATACGCCTTGTTCGACTGGCTGTCGCTTGACGGCAAGATAGGGGTAGGGAATGTGCGCTGGGAAAACAGCGATCCCGGAAACCTGGCGTTCGATACCGGCTTCGCGGGGGCGTATGGATTCAGGGTAAAGCTGTACGACGACAAGGATAGCGGGCTCAAGGCTGTCGCGGGTTTCCAGCATATAAGCGTTCATCCGCACGCCGCGTCCGTCGCCAGCGATAACTATAAAGCCATCGTGGACGAATGGCAGGGCTCGCTGCTTGTCTCCAGGCGCATAGGCAGGTTCGAGCCTTATTCAGGCCCGAGGTACGGAAGCCTGGATTTCATAAAATGGGTAAATGACCATGACCGGCAGCGGATTAAATCTGAAAAAAAAGTTGGCATTGTCGCGGGGGTAGATTATATTATAACCAGGAATATAAGATTGAACGTGGAAACCGCTTTTTTTGACGGGGAAAAAGTTTCCCTGGCTGTCAGCAGGGATTTTTAATTGGTCAGTATGTTGGTAAACGCGTTTTTAACGCGGCATATCCGCGGGTTCCTGAAATTCTTTCTTATATATTGCCCGGTTTCTTTAAGACTCCCGAAAAATAAAAACGGCAGGACTTTATTTTTATATAAACGCGCGTTTTTTGATATAAAACCAAGTTTCGCTTTTTTGAGCGCCTTCGCCACCATATAAGCCCTGTGTTCACCGGCGAGACAGCCGCCTTTCTTTATCTTATCTATAAGTTTATCCGGATCCTTCATCTCCAGCAGCTTTTTCATAAAACGTTTTTCGCCAAGGCCTCTTCCGAAACCTTCTTCCAGGCCGGCCTTTACAAGTAGAAGGGAATTCTTTTTTATAGCTGGTTTTTTTGTATTCGCGATGTAATTGAAGGCGCGGGATGCCTGGTACATATTAATGCCCTTTCCGGCAGGCGTACCGCATATTACGATATCGAAACAACCGTATACCTTTTTTTCAAAAATCTTCTTGGAATATTTCACGGCATTCCTGAAGGAGTTTTCCGGCGCCCCTTTAAATATTTTCAGGATATCGCCTTTGTTATCATTTACTATATTTATGGAATATTTTATAGGTATGATGGAAATAATTTCCTGTATATAGTCTTGAAATGGGTTATTCCGCAGATTTGTTATTTTTGTGCCGCTGGAATCCAGAAATCTCGGGTGATGGGTATAGTTTATTGTCTTTTCTCCTGCCAGGCCTATCGCGACTACCTTTACGCCTCCGCTGTAGCCCGCGTATAGATGGGGTTCCACGACACCAACTGTTATTACGCGGTCAGCTTCTTTTAGTTTTTTATTCAGCCAGACAGGCACGCCGGCCTTTGATCTTCCGAAATACAGGGCATCCCTGTGGTTATGGACAGATATATTTATTTTATCCGTGATAGCGCCCAAATTCTTCCTGATCTCTTTTTTAGTGGGGGACCTGTGGAGGCCGGTGGCGATTATTATCTCCGCTCCGGCGTTATCTTTCAAGACAGGAGGGAGGATTTTTTTAAGATGCGCCTCACGCGTAAAATCCGGGACAGCTATAATAGTCTTCATTTTAAGTATTCTTTCGGGAATATGTTGTCGAGCCCCAATATGCAGGCGGGATCCAGGGATTTTTTGAGAAGCGCCATCTGCTTTAAATTATCCCTGCCGTACATTATTTCCAGGAACGGGTGTTTCAATTTTCCTATGCCGTGTTCCGCGGACGCTGTTCCGCCCATAGCCACCGCCTTTTTAACGAATTCGGTATAAACAAGCCTGCTTTTTTTGAATTCCTCTTCTGTGCGTGGGAGCATATTTACATGCATATGGCTTTCGCCTATATGCCCGAATATAAGATAATCTATATTGGAAGAAGACAGTTTTTCTTTATAAAATCCCAGCATCTCCCCGAATCTCGCGTCCGGCACCGCTATATCAGTCCCGACCTTGGGCATTTTATTTTTTTTCACGATCTCATTTACGGCGTCCGGGAGCGCGTGCCTCAGTTCTTTCAGTTTCGCTCTTTCTTTGTCCGAATCCGCGAAATACGAATCTTCGGTCATCGCCCTGTGTTTTTCAAGCAGTTTCATCCAGCTGTCTGTTTTCTCCGACTCACTCTCTTTTTTATAATCCTGCTCGAAATATATAAGCCCTTTCGCGGACGAAGGGATGGACGGGTATTTCTCGCGCAATAGCGCGAGGGAATTCGTGTCCATATATTCCAGCGACATGGCGTCATAAGCCTTCGCGTCCCTTACAAAACTTATAGCGTCGTTTTCCGAAGGAAAAAAACTGAAAAAACTCATTACCGCCTCGGGCCTTTTTCCGAGCGCGATGCCCGCCTCGAGTATGATGCCCAGCGTGCCTTCATGCCCGATGAATAAGTCCAGGAGGTCCATGTTGTCCTTGATGTAATAACCAGCCGCTGTTTTTACATCCGGCATAGAATAATCAGGGATATTGATCTTTATCTCCCCGGATTTCAGTTTGAGCGGGAATTGCCCGCCTTTTTTTATAAAATAATCCCCGCGTTTTATATCTATGATGTCCCCGGTGGAAAAAAGGACCTTCAGCCTGTTTATATAGTTGCGCGTAGGCCCGTATTTGAAACCTTTCGCGCCGGACGCGTTCGTGGATATAGTGCCTCCGAGGAACGCGTTGGGCTCCGTGGGGTCAGGGAGATACGCGAGGCCTTTTTTTGACAACTCTTTCTCAAGGTCCGAAAGCCTTACCCCGGGCTGAAGGGCCGCGGTAAGAGAAGAGGTGTCTATTTCTATTATTTTATCCAGGCGTTCGGTGGAAATTACCCACCCGCCGAATGGTATGCGGCCGCCTGTAACGCCTGTTCCGCCTCCGGATATCGTAACAGGTATATTTTTTGAGGCCGCCTCGAGCAATATATCGCGGGCTTCTTTTTCGTCGCCGGGCAATATAACTTTGTCCGCGTATCCTCCGAGAAGGCCTGAATAGTCCTCAAAATATCCCTTGATAATGTCAGGGTCTGTCTTTATAATCATAGATATAATCTACCATACACGGTAAATAAAGTAAACATGAACACTTTTTTTAGCATATTAATAGGGCTTGTAACGGGGGTATTCTCGGGCTTCTTCGGCATAGGAGGGGCTGTAATATTGATCCCTGCTCTTATTTACATTTTTAAATTTTCCCAGCACCTTAGCCAGGGCACGGCACTCGCCGCGCTTCTATTGCCGGTAGGGATACTGGCTGTAATAACATATTATAAGGCAGGGAATATAAATATAAAGGTAGCGGCATTCGTGGCTTTAGGGTTCATTATAGGAGGCTTTATAGGCGCTTCGGTTGTTCAGTTAGTGCCTAATCTCATGCTGAAGAGGCTTTTTGCATGTCTGCTTCTATTTATTTCTATATATATGTTCTTCGGCAAATAGCTAATGTTATATTCTGACAGTGTCAGAATATAACATTGCGATAGGTTGATGAAAGCATTAAAAAGAGTTAAAAAGATAATAGCAATTTTGAAAAAAGAATATCCCAACGCCAGGATAGCGCTCAAATTTAAAGATCCCTGGCAGCTTTTGGTAGCCACTATACTTTCCGCGCAGTGCACGGATGTAAGAGTGAACCAGGTGACGCCGGGGTTATTTAAGAAATATAAAACGGTAGCTGATTTCGCGAGAGCAGATGTTAAAGAATTTGAAAAAGATATACATTCTACAGGTTTTTATAAGAATAAAGCAAAGGGAATAATCGGTTCCGCGAAAAAGATATTGAGCGATTTTAAAGGCAGAGTGCCGGATAGTATGGATAGTTTGACGTCCCTGCCCGGCATAGGCAGGAAGACGGCGAATGTGATCCTTTCTTCAGGGTTCGGTATAACAGCCGGGATAGTGGTAGATACCCATGTGATAAGGTTATCCGGAAGGCTTGGTCTGACGGGAAATTCTAATGCCGAAAAGATAGAAGAAGACCTGATGAAAATAGTACCGCGCAGGGGCTGGAGGGTCTTTTCCCATCTATTGATATTACATGGAAGAAAGATTTGTAACGCGAGAAAACCATTATGCGGCGAATGCAAGATAAATAAATTGTGTCCGTCTGCTTTTACTATATGATATCTCCAAACCCTTTTACCCCTCAATCAGGCTGGGAGCCGAAGATATTCGGCGGCAGGAACAGTGAATTAGAAGAATTCAGGTCAAACCTGGAAGAAGCCGCAAGGTCACGGCCAAGTCATCTGGTAGTGCTGGGAGAGTGGGGCGCGGGAAAGACATCGCTTTTAAAGCAATTCAGGAGGGTGGCCAGGGAAAAAGGCATGCCCGCGGCTTTCTGCGGGCTTTCGAGGTTTACCGCTAAGAATAACGCGCTCGACGCGGTCCATCTGATAGCCGAGGAGATGGTGATGGGTTTTCCCGAAGCCGGGAGTTTCCAGGAAAAAATCCCGGAGCTGTTTTCCAAAAAAAAGTCCCTATCCAATCCCCAGGTCCAATTTACGAAATTTCTGCTCGGGTTGTGGAAGGCGCTGGACGCGAAACTGGCGATTATTTTGCTGGATGACGCGCAGAATCTTATGGAGGTATCGAATACAATAGATATTTTAAGAGCGGTTTTAAGCAGTGATGATATAGTCAAAGAGACAAGATTTATGTTTATACTTTCTTCCACGCCCGCTGGCTGGGCCGCGTTTATCGATAAACATGACCCTGTCGGGAGGTTCTTCAGGAAGAGACTGAACGTGGAAAATTTAAAAGAAAAAGAAGTCTCAGCTACCATAGACATGACCCTGAAAGGCACGGGCGTTGCGTTCGAAGATAAGGTAAAAAAGTACATTTTCGAATATACCCTTGGTCATCCGTATGAAGTCCAACTTCTGGCGAGCCATCTCTACGACAGTCAGATAGAGGGCAAGGTAGAGGCCGGTGTATGGGACAGCGCTCTTACGAGGACGCTGAAGGAATTAGGGAAAGATTATTTTGATTTCCTTTTGTCAAAGGCCAGTGACAGGGAAAAAGACCTGTTGAAAATACTCGCCGAAGAAAAAAGGCCCCTGACCATAAAAGATTTTACCACCATGATGATCGTGGGCAGCCACGCCAGGAAATTTCCCATAGCCAACATAAAAAATTTTCTTTATCGCCTGGAAGAGAAGGGGCTTGTCAAAAGAGCGGATAAAAACGGTTTTTACATCCAGGACATGATGTTCGCGGAGTTTATCACTCGTCTTTCCCCGGAATAATTTTATTGACAATAGAAAAGCTCAAATATATCATATGTGGGTAATTTTAACCGAGAGGAGAATAAAATGAAAGCAAAAGTCGACCAGGAGCTATGCGTTGGATGCGGGTTGTGCGTCAATACATGCGCGGATGTTTTTGAAATGAAAGATGATAAAGCGGTTGTAAAGGCAGCGGTAGTTCCTCCCGCGAGCGAGGATTGCGCCAAACAGGCCAAAGACGAATGCCCTGTCGAGGCGATAATCATAGAATAAGGAAGCAGTTATTTTTTGGACAGGACCTTGCTGAAGCAATATACGGCAAGAGTTATAATGATCCCCCACGATGTAATCAGGAACAGCCAGCCGGATGTGTTCATGTCTTAACCTTGGTTTTTCTTTTTTGCCAGGCGATTTTTACGAGGACCGCCAGGGTGAAAAAAATCCCCAAAAGCATAAGCCTTATACCTAATATATAAGGCTTATCGCTTTGTTCTATTCCTCTCATGAAGAGAATCGGTATAGCCTGCTGATAAAACCACGCGATGAGTATGAATATAAGGAATAAAGGAGTTATGTATTTCATTATGAACTTATATACGCGAGGAAGTTTCATGTCCGCGCCGTGATGTATCTCCTCCCATGCTTTTTCCATGCCGAAGATCCATCCGAAAAGTATGACCTCTACCGCGGCGAATAATACGAGGCAGAATGTCCCGCCCCAGAAATCCAGTTCGTTCACGACCCCGTTTTTAAGGAAGAATATGGCGGGCTGGCATAATATAAAAGAGGCGGCTCCGAAAATAATAACAGCTTTTTTCTTAGAGATATTGAATTCATCCTCAAGGAATGTTACCGCGGGTTGGGCCAAGGATATGGATGAGGTTATCCCAGCCAGGAACAGCAGCAGGAACCATAGGCATCCGAAAAACGCGCCGAGAGATACCTTGTCAAATATAAGAGGCATTGTCACGAACCCGAGGTTGAACGCTCCGCTCTTGGCTATATTCGTTATGTCTACGGGCCCGAAGAACGCGAACGCCGCCGGTATTATTATCGATGATCCTAATATAACCTCAGCGAATTCATTCGTGCTCGCGGCTGTGAGGCCGGAAAGCACGATATCGTCTGTTTTTTTGAGGTAACTCGCGTAGGTAAGTATAACTCCGATGCCGACGCTCAGCGTAAAGAGTACCTGGCCCGCGGCCGCCAGCCATACCTTAGCGTCTTTAAGTGAAGAGAAATCAGGGTTCCAAAGCCATCCTAACCCGTTCAGTATATTCCAATCGGGTTTCAAAGGATCCGGCGCGCCCAGGGTCAATACCCTTATTGCCAGTATCACGCCGAATATAAAAAGTACGGGCAGGGCTATTTTACAGATCTTTTCTATGCCGCCCGATATGCCCTTATAGATAATCCAGGTGTTGACGCAGAAAGTTATAAGGAAGAATACATACGCATATCGCATATCCGAGAAAAACTGATTTTTCTCAAGGCCCTGAAACCCTTTTAAAAGGGATACCATTGTATCCTGGCCGGCGACCTGCCCGTATTTTTCGGTCAGGGAAAAAAACGCGTACGCAAGCGTCCATGATTCTATGTAGGTGTAATATATGAAAATTACAAGAGGCCCGAATATGCCTATTACCCCGAAATATTTTATGAACCTGTTCTTTGTCCACATGTTGTGGAATATCCCGGGCGCGGTTCCGTGGCCGAAACCTCCGCCGAACCTGCCAATGGTCCATTCAATCCACATTAGGGGTATGCCCAGGAGGATAATGGATATGAAATACGGGATCATGAATGCCCCGCCGCCGTTCTGGCCGGCCTGGACAGGGAAACGCAGGAAATTCCCCAGGCCTATGGCGCTGCCCGCGACAGCCATGATTATCCCGAGCCTTGATTTCCAGCTATCTCGTTTTTTCATGCTATAGAAAATTATACTCAATAGCAGCGCATCTGTCAATCGCTGTAGACTATGGGAGTCGGACTCCCATAGGGAGTCCGACTCCCATCAGTTAGGTAGACGTCTTTAAATAAGAGTGTTATAATATAGCTCCAAAATAGAGAGGTGCGTTATGAAAAAATCATTAGGTGCTAAGGCCCTTGTTTTCCCGACCCCTGTCTGGATCATAGGAAGTTACGATAAAAGCGGGAAGGCGAACGCGGCTGCTGTGGCGTGGGGCGGAGTTTGCTGTTCAAGGCCTCCATGCGTTGGGATATCCCTGCGCAAGGCTACATATTCTTACGGAAATATCATGGATAAAAAAGCCTTTACAGTCAATGTCCCTTCTGAAAAATACGTGAAAGAGGCTGATTATTTCGGGCTTGTGTCCGGGAAGAATGAGGATAAATTCGCGAGGACAAAATTGACCCCGGTAAAAAGCGAGCTGGTAGACGCGCCGTATATAAAAGAATTTCCACTTATTTTGGAATGCAGGGTCATTAATACCGTGGAAATAGGCCTCCACACGCAGTTTATAGGAGAGATATTGGATATTAAAGCAGAGGAAGATATACTGGGGAAAGACGGCTTGCCCGATATCGAGAAAGTAAAGCCTTTTCTATACGATCCGGAAGTTTATACTTATCACGGTGTGGGCAAACGCCTGGGTTCCGCCTTTTCCATCGGCAAACAGCTCTAAGGGAACATTTAAGACAATGTCTTAAATGTTCCCTTAGGCGTTTTGATATGAAAAATTTTGAAAAATTCTATAAAGAATTGAATATAGAGCAGAAAAAAGCGGTGGATGCTGTTGAAGGCCCGGTGCTGGTGCTCGCTGGGCCAGGGACAGGCAAGACCCAGATACTCTCGGTGCGCGCCGCGAATATAATACGTCTTGAAAAAGCCCTTCCGGAAAATATCCTGATACTTACTTACACGAACGCAGCAGCCAAGGCAATGAAAGAGCGGCTCGCGAAGATCATAGGATTTAAGGGTTATGACATATATGTCGCGACATTCCATAGTTTCGCGAATTCGATTCTGCTGGATTCCGAGGAAGCGGCTAATTATATCCAGGAGAGGATACAGATAGAGGATATCGAGCAGGTGAGGGCAATAGAGTATATCCTGGATCACGCCCAGGGCATCTCTGAAATAAGGCCTTTCAACGCGCCGTATAGTTACGAGAAAGAGATACAGAAAAAGATAAGCGACCTTAAAAGGGAGGGCGTGGACCCGAAGGAATTCCTGGAATATGTAAAGACGATAAAACCCGACGGCGTGCATATAGAGGAAAAACATATACCAAGGATAAAGGCGCTGGCTATTGTCTATGACCAGTACGAGAAACTTAAATCCAAAGGCAATAAAGAGGTTTTTGACGAGCGGGGCAGATATGATTATGACGATATGATAATGATGGCTATCCGCGCGCTGGACAGCGAGCCGATTTTAAAGAAAAAATACCAGGACCAGTATAAGTTTTTTATGGTGGACGAGTTCCAGGATACGAATGGCGCCCAGCTTAAATTATTATTTTCCGTGCTGAAAGGCGCCGGCCCGAACATATGCTGTGTGGGAGACGATGACCAGTCCATATACAGGTTCCAAGGCGCCAGTGTAGGTAATTTCAGGGAACTGAAAAAGAAATTCAAAAACATAGAGACAATATCTTTGAAAAATAACTACCGATCGACAAAAGAGATAATAGGACTTGCCCGGACATTAATAAAAGAGGTGCCGGAAGCGGAACGGACAGGCGATAAAGAGCTCATAAACATAGTGGATTTCAGGAAAAAGTCGATAAGCTATCACGAGTTTACCCGGGAGGCCGAAGAGCTGAATTTTATCGTGAAAAAAGTAAAAGAGTTCAAGGCTGAGATCGAATCCTCGAAAGACCTGGGCCCCGAAGACAGGAATAATCCTTACAATAATATAGCGGTCCTGGTCAGAAAAAGGGATCTGATATTAAGGGTAATAGATAAATTTCTGCAGGCGGGCATCCCGTACGCGACAGACGGAAAAGAGGACATAAGACCAGAGCCCAGGGTCAGGCAGATGCTGGATGTATTGGAGCTCGCGGGCCTGGAGCCGGAGAATTATGAAGACAGGGATAGGATCCTGTACAGGATCCTGACGGCGGATTATTTTAAAATTCCGCTTGAGGATACGCTGGGCCTGATAGCCAAGGTCAACAAAAAAAAGAGAAATAAAGAAGACGCTAAGATATTATCGGAGCTTTTAAATTCTGAGGAGCTCTCAAAAAATCTGAAAAACGCGAGGGACATAATAAAAAAACTTATTGAGAATTCCCCGTTCAAGCCGGCGCATACGATCCTGATGGAATATATAGAGGATGCAGGGATCTATAAGCATATCCTGGAGAAATACGATAAAGAAGATGTTATGAGGATCAGGGAACTCAGGGCGCTTTCGTCTTTTATAAATATGGTAAAGAGTTCGGACCTGTCAAAGCCCGGCATGACTTTAAAGGATTTTGTGGAGGAAATAAGGACAAGGAATGAACATGGCATGGCGCTACAGGGGGAACTCGTGACAATGACGCAAAACGGAGTAAGGATCTTTACAGCGCATGGTTCCAAAGGCCAGGAATTCCATAGTGTCATAATCCCGTTCTGCCTCCAGGATAAAAGCTGGCCCATAAAACCAAGGCCGGACACTATCCCGCTTCCCAGGGGCCTGATGAAAACCGTCGAAAAGGTTGACAGCAGGGAAAGGCTCAAAGAATTGAGCGCTCATGACGAGACCAGGCTTTTTTACGTGGCTGTATCGCGGGCAAGGAGTAATATTGTTTTTACCGCGAGTCCCGAGGAAAATTCCGTTCCCAGCGTATTCCTGCATAAACTCGGCATAGTGTCCGAAGAGGCCGGCTTTAAAGAAGAAGACATCCTGGTAAGTTTTCTTGAAAAAACAGATCTCATGGAGCCATTTATCGGAACAGAAAAGGTTTTAAGCGACCTGGTCAGGGACATGGCGTTAAACCCCACAAGTCTGGATAACTATCTCAGGTGCAGGAGAAAGTTCCTTTATGACAATGTCTTAATGCTGCCTTCGGCTAAAAAACGAAGCCTTATTTTCGGAAACGCGGTGCATGCGGGCCTGGAAAACCTGTACAGGGAATATATCAGGACAAAAAAGTTCCCGAATTTCCAATTTTTCAAGGAGAGGTTCATAGAAACTTTAAAATACCAGGGCCCTGAAAAGGCAATAGAACTGAACTGCATAGAAAGGTTCGAAGGCTTAAGGAAATATTACAGTAAGATTTCCAAGTCGCCTGTAAAGCCTATCGGCCTGGAGAATAAAATGCCTGTCAATATAGATGGTATAATTTTTACGGGTAAGTACGATAAACTGGAGATGGAAGACGAAAAAAATAAGTGTGTAAGGGTGGTGGATTATAAAACAGGCCAGCCCAATAAACACGCCAGAGGCATATTCGGGGTCAAGGGCCTGGAAAGCGAGGAGTGTGACGGCTACCTGAGGCAGCTTGTGTGCTATAAACTTTTGTACGAAAGGGACAAGACCAGGCAGGATAAGGATACGCTTGTAAGCCACGGCGTCCTTGTATTTGTGGAACCCGCGAAAGCCAATCTGATAAAATACGGCATCAAGGAAGCTGAGCCCACTGAATTCCGGGTAGCGCTCACGGAAGACATGGTGGACGAGATGACGGCTATTATAAAGAACGCGTGGAAAAATATCCAGGACCGGCGTTTTGAGAAGCTTCCTTGCCGGGATAAAGACAAGTGCGGTAACTGCGATTTCGATCATATCTGCTGGGGATAAACAGGATGGTAAGATAGTTTTGATATACGCAGGTTTTCAAGGCCTGAGTCGTCCATGGTGTTGATGTATTTATATTGAGCCATTTCCCCGCAGAACTCCCTGAAAATAAATTCCGAGATGCCTTTGAATTTCAAATCGCAGACTTCCAGCAGGATGCAGAACATATCTTCCTTCAGTTCAAACCCAAAGGTATAGGCGGCTATCTTTCCCCTTATCTTTATGACCCTGCCTGTCAATCCTAGGGCTTTATAATTTTCTATCGCCAGTTTATGAGCGGAAAAACTATCCTCGAGAAGTTTATAGTAATAAAGATCCGGAAATTTTTGTTTTCTGGCGGAAGCCCATTTTGAAAATAATTTAAAACAGTCATTCTTCATACTTTGTTTATAAGGGAGATATTTAAATTTATAATTTTTCGAGAAATAATTGCACGCCGATCTTTTGTGTTTATATTTATTACCTTTAAGGCTTGACAGGTCTTCTCTAAGGTATATATAGTCCTGGAATTTTTCCAGGGAATTGAAATCTATATAGCCGGACTCTGTCTCAAGCAGTATCTCCGGGCTTTTGTCTTTCATCTTCCACCAGACCGGGTTTTTCTCTTTCCAGATGTAGAGGCTTACGAAATTCCTGCTAGAGTCAATCCGCCCGGTTTTTTTAAAAAAGTCATCGAACAGCGCTTTATCCTTCAGCGAAATTTCCTTAAAACCTTTTTTTTCGGGATTATCGATGATGAGTTTTTTAAGGGTATCCAGGGAAGAGAATTGCAGTACGTCTTCCTGAAAATCGCCTATGAATGCCGGATTCTCGGCTATTGAAGACGCGATATCTTTTCTTTCCAGTAACTCCACGAGATAGTGAAAATAGTTTTTTATCGTTCTTTCGTTACCGGGCTCTACGGCAAACGGGCATTTTTTATCTATGCCGAGGATGATGTTTTCTCTTTTCTCATCGAACATTATCGCAAACGGGTAAAGCCTGCAATCAAAAGGCCTTTTCGCGTAAATAGAACATTTATTGCCTGTTTTGCCGAAAAACCGGCAGGTGTACATATTTTTGAAAGGTTTTAACTTTACGCGGCGCGTCTCGTCCAGATGCGGCTTTATCCTGGAAGTTATTTCAAACGGGAGAAAAACAGGCCTCAGTTGCGCTTTTATATCCAGGAACCTGCAGCACACGTCGCATGAAAGACAAAACTTGGATGAAATAATTTGTTTTAACATAAGCATATTTTATCATTAAACCCTTCACTTTACATGGATTTTTTGCTATAATAACCAAAAATCACAAAGGGGGAATGAATATGAGGAACAGAGGTTATATTATTGCGGCCATATTGATGGCATTGTCTTTCTATGGATGCAATATTGTGCCTAAATCGGTCCAGTACCAGCGGGAAGAGGAAAAACTCGTGGGAAGCACTGACATTATCAATCCGAAGATAGAAGAAGTCCAGGTCATATTGAAAAGCGAGGGTTATGAGCCGGGCAATACAGACGGCAGGATGGGTAAAGAGACCCGCGACGCCATAAAGGCGTACCAGGAATCCATAGGCCTCAAGAGCACGGGTTATATAGATAAGACCACCCTGACCCAGCTTGAGGATTCAAGAAGGGCAAAAGAAATACTCGAATCCAGGAAAGGCTATTCGCCTAAAACAAAAGGGGCGAGACAGAAAGAGGCTTCTGTTTCCGAGTTCAGGCCTACCACCAAAGAGATCCAGACCGCTTTGAAAAACGCGGGTTTCGATCCAGGATCGATCGACGGTAAAATAGGTCCCAGGACAAGGCAGGCGATAAAAGACTTTCAAAAGTCAAAAGGCCTTGTCCCGGACGGTGTCGTGGGCCCCAAGACATGGACAAGCCTGGGTAAATACCTATAAAGGTATTGACAATCCCGCCTTTAAATGGTATAAATTGATATCGTTAAAATAGTAAAAGGAGGAGTAAAAATGGGTAAATATATAACAGTACTTGGCGGACTAATAAGCATTATATTAGGTATATGGGGCCTCGCGACATGGTGGTATAGTTTTGTGACACTGCTTAAAGGTTCGGTTCCACCTATATTGATCTTAGGCGGCCTCGCGGCTCTTTTTGCCGGCATAAGCGAAGTAAAAGACTGTATGCAGGCGAAGAAAGAAGAAGCGAAACCCAAGACAGAAGAGAAGAAATAAGGTTGTTATAAAATATGATTAATCGAAGATGAGCCCTGCGGCATGAGGGCTCTCTTCATTTAAGTGAGGACATGACTTACGGAGCACATTGGCGCGATGTAAGTTGCCTGCTCATTTGAGGAGGATTTATGAATTATATCAAAACAGGCCTATTGCTGGTCATCCTGACCATGATTTTTGTATTAATAGGCGGGTATTTCGGGGGACAAGCAGGCGCTATCTACGCGTTTATATTCGCTTTTATGATGAATATGGTGTCGTATTGGCTAAGCGATAAGATAGTGCTTAAGATGTACAGGGCCAAGGAAGCGGACATAAAAGAAGTGCCTGAACTTTATAATATAGTCAAAACCCTTGTGATGTCAGCTGATATGCCTATGCCTAAAATATACATAGCCCCGCAGGACACCCCTAATGCCTTTGCCACGGGCCGTTCACCCAAACACGCGGCTGTGTGCGTTACCCAGGGTATATTGAATCTCCTGGACAGGGAAGAATTGAAAGGCGTAATAGCGCATGAACTTTCGCATATAAAGAACAGGGACACCCTGATAATGACCGTAACAGCTACTATCGCGGGCGCGATCACCATGATAGCCAACTGGGCAAGGTGGGCGGCTATATTCGGAGGCAGGTCCTCGAGGGACAGGAACGGAATAGGGGTGCTGGTCATGCTGATAGTGGCGCCCATAGCCGCTATGCTGATACAACTAGCGATTTCCAGGACCAGGGAATACGCCGCGGACACAAAAGGCGCGAGGATAGCGGGTAATACTTCAGGGTTAAGCCGCGCGCTTTTAAAATTAGAAAAAGGCAATAAGGTTTATCCAATGGCCGCAAACCAGGCAACAGCGCATTTATTTATAGTAAATCCTTTGAGCGCCAGCGCCATAGCCGCGCTTTTCAGCACGCACCCGCCTATAAGGGAGAGGGTAAAAAGATTGGAGAATATGCAAATATAAAGGAAAAAGTCCCTCGTCTCGACCGCCATCTTTGGTGGCGGGGCGGACTCGGGACGAATTTTGTTTCACAAAATTCGGAGGTAAATATGACCGATTTCAACCCAAAGTACGGCCAGGACATCAGACAAATCAACGAGAAGGTCAAAGGCTCAAGCCTGTTTATCCAGGAAATAACGCGGGAGTTATCAAAGGTGATAGTAGGACAGCGTTATCTTGTGGACAGGCTCCTTATAGCCATCCTGGCGAACGGCCATATATTGATAGAAGGAGTACCCGGCTTAGCCAAGACGCTCGCGGTCAAAACGCTTGCCAGATGTATCCAGACTAAATTCCAGCGAATTCAATTCACGCCTGATCTATTACCAGCGGACTTAATAGGGACGCCTATATATAATCCTAAAGACGGAACTTTCACTACAAAAAAAGGCCCTATATTCTCGAATCTTATACTCGCGGATGAGATCAACAGGGCACCCGCGAAGGTGCAGAGCGCGCTTCTTGAAGCTATGCAGGAAAGGCAGGTTACCATAGGAGAAAAAACCTTTCCGCTGGAAGAGCCATTCCTGGTACTCGCTACGCAGAACCCCATAGAGCAGGAGGGGACATATCCCCTGCCCGAGGCGCAGATAGACAGGTTCATGCTGAAAATAAAGGTAGTATATCCGGATAAGAAAGAAGAAAAGGAAATTATGGAGCGCATGGCAGGGCATAACCCGGAAGAAGTAAAGGCGATAGTCTCTCCGCAGGATATCCTGAAGGCCAGGGAGATAGTGAATGAGATATATATGGATGAAAAAATAAAAGATTACATAGTGAATATAGTTTACGCGACGCGTTTACCCGAAGACTATAAACTGAACATAAAAAATTTCATCGCCTATGGGGCGTCCCCGAGGGCATCGATATACCTTAATATAGCCAGTAAGGCGCATGCCTTTATACGCGGCAGGGGTTATGTGATCCCCGAGGATATAAAGGCGGTGGGCATGGATATCCTCAGGCACCGCGTTATCGTTACCTACGAAGCGGAGGCCGAAGAGATGACGAGCGAGGATATAGTAAAGAAAATTTTTGATGAAATAGAAGTTCCATGATCCCGAAGGAAATCCTAAAGAAAGTCAGGCAGATAGAGATAATGACCGGGAGGCTCGTGAACGATGTCTTTGCCGGAGAATACGAGTCTGTATTCAAAGGCAGGGGCATGGAGTTCCACGAGGTCCGGGAATATGTGCCGGGCGACGACATACGTTCGATAGACTGGAACGTCACCGCCAGGACAGGCCATCCATACGTCAAAAAATTCGTAGAAGAAAGGGAACTTACCGTAATAATAATGGCTGACATCAGCGGTTCCGGGGGTTTCGGCACCAGGAACAAGATGAAGACGGAATTGATGGCGGAGATAGGGGCGGTGCTTTCTCTCAGCGCTATAAAAAATAACGACAAGATAGGGCTCTTGTTATTCACGGATAAAGTGGAAAAATTCATCCCCCCCCAAAAAGGCAGGCCGCATGTATTGAGGGTGATAAGGGAACTCCTGTATTATAAGCCCGGGTCCAGGAAAACATCCATAAATTCCGCGCTTGAATATCTTGGCAGAGTCCTGAATAAACGTTCGGTCGTATTCCTTATCTCGGATTTTATGGATTCCGGTTACGAGAAACTCCTGAGGATAATCAATAAACGGCATGATATCACGGCTATCTCCATATCCGATCCCGCGGAAAAAATACTTCCAGATATAGGCCTTGTGGAATTCGAGGACGCGGAAACCGGGGAGATTTTATTCGTTGATACAGGGGATAGTTCCCTAAAAAAGGAGTTCGCGAAGAAAAAGGATTTTTCCGTGGACGCCAGGAATAAGGCATTCAGGTCCATCGGCATCGATTCAATAGACATCTCCACGGATAAACCTTATATACAGCCGTTGATACGTTTTTTCAAGATGCGCGCTAGAAGATTCCGGTAGAGGTGATATTATGAAAATAAATTTAAAGGTTATAGCGGGAGCTAAAAGAGAGGGTGTTGAAAAGATATCGGAAAATAATTACAAGGTAAAGGTATCCCCTCCGCCGGAAAGAGGGAAGGCGAATAAAAGGGTAATAGAACTTCTTTCGGTGAAATTCGGCGTCAGGGAACGCGATATCAGGATAGTATCGGGCGGGACAAGCAATAAAAAAATAGCGGAGATCAGCGGATGAATGATGATATAAGGCCGTTAAAAGACATTGTGGATATAGCCGGGAAATTTCCGCTTGCCCGGCTTCTTGCTTTGCTTTTAGCGTTACTTATCATAACAGCAGTCATTATGTACTTTAGGATTAAAAAAAGGAAAAAAGAGGGGCCTTCCCTGTCCCCGAGGCCGGCGGATGAGATAGCCAGGGATGCTTTAAATGCCCTTAAAGGCATGCGGCTCGCGGAAAAAGGAATGATCAAAGAATATTATATAAGGCTTTCGGATATAATCAGGGCATATATAGAAAACAGGTTTGTCATATCCGCCATGGACAGGACTACGTGGGAGCTTTTTCAGGAGATGAGGTCTACAGGCATGGAACGCCGGCACGCGGACACGATAAATAGTTTTCTTGAAGACTGCGATATGGTTAAATTCGCGAAATATACGCCTGCCGTGGAAGAAACAGAAGAGGCATATAAAAAAGCGGAAGAGATTGTAGATGTGACCACCCCCAAACCCGCATTGGGGTGACCCAATGCGGGTTTGGGTTTTGAGGTTTTAATGAGATTCGCCAATCCTTTATTTTTATTATTGCTCGGTGTCATCCCGTTGCTTATCTGGTATTATTTCAGGCGGGCTAAATTGCGCGAAGCAGGGATCATATTTTCAGACATAGCCATTCCCAAGAATATAACTCCCGGGATGCGCGTCAGATACAGGCATCTGCCTATGATATTGAGGATGGCCGCTGTATTTATTTTTATCCTGGCGCTCGCCAGGCCCCAGGCAGGGCAAAAGGAGGAAGAGATAATAACCGAGGGCATCGATATTATGCTTACTCTGGATATCTCGGGCAGTATGAAAGCCGAAGATTTTGTCCCGCAGAACAGATTGGGCGCGGCAAAAGATGCTTTAAGAGAGTTCATAATATCCAGGCAGAATGACAGGATTGGCCTGGTTATTTTTTCAAGATACAGCATGACCCAGTGCCCCCTCACTATCGACTATGGGACGCTCCTGGAGCTCCTGGATAAAGTGGATATAGGCATGATAGAAGACGGGACCGCCATAGGCATGGCGATCGCCAATGCCGTAAACAGGCTCAGGGATTCCGGCGCGAAAAGCAGGATAATCATACTTTTGACGGATGGCATCAATAACACCGGCACCATAGATCCCCTGACCGCGGCCAGGGCGGCAAAGGCGCTCGGGATAAAGATATATACAATAGGCGCGGGAAAACCGGGCGGCGCCATGTATCCGATGGATGATCCTTTTTTCGGAAAAAGATATGTGCGCGTGGAAACAGAAATAGACGAAGCACTCCTTAAAACTATAGCCGCCGATACGGGCGGGTTGTATTTCAGGGCAAAGGATAAAGACGGATTGAGGGAGATTTACGATACGATAGGCAAGCTTGAAAAAACAAAGATAGAGACAAAGGAATACGCGGACTATACCGAGTTAGCGGGGTTTTTCATATTGCCCGGTTTCATACTGCTTCTCGCGGAGACAGCGCTGGCCAACACCATGTTCAGAAAAATACCTTAGGAGTTTTTATGCATTGGGGCTCGCCCGCATACCTTAACCTTTTTTTATTGATACCGCTATTGGCGGTGTTTTACATATTTATCGCGATAGATAGAAGGAGGAAGATAGAAAAATTCGGGGACCCGGTTTTGATAGAAAAGCTTTTTTTATCAAAAAGCCCGGCCAAGGAAAAAGCGAAAAAAATTTTAATAACAATAACCGTGATCTTCTTAATTTTTTCTTTGGCCATGCCCCAGCTCGGCGCCAGCCTTACCATGGCGAAACGTTACGGGGTTGATATCATAATAGCCATAGACACGTCTTTGAGCATGCGGGCCCGGGACATAAAGCCGGACAGGCTGGAAAAGGCCAAACTGGAGATCAGGTCTCTTATCGATAAATTAAAAGGCGACAGGATAGGTATCCTTACCTTCGAGGGAAATAGTTTTATGCAATGCCCATTGACGCTGGATTATAACGCGGCGAAAATGTTTTTGAGCGTGATATCGCCGGGCATGATGCCTAAGCCCGGAACAGCCATAGGGGACGCGATCAAAAATGCCGTGAAAGGGTTCGCGAAAAAAGAGAGAAAACATAAGGTGCTGGTGCTTCTAACGGACGGTGAAGACCATGACACAGACCCGATAGGGGCCGCCAATGAGGCTAAAAAAGCGGGCATCGTTGTATATACAATAGGTATAGGCACATCAAAAGGCGAGCCTATCCCTGTCGTGGATCAGTCCGGCCAGACAAGCGGATATAAAAAAGACAAGAGGGGAGAGGTTGTAATGAGCAGGCTGGATGAGGAGACGCTCCGGAAGATAGCGCTTGTTACGGACGGTAAATATTATCGCGCTACGGCCGGCGGGTTGGAGCTTGACAGGATTTATGGCGATATAAGCAAAATGGAAAAGAAAGAACTTTCGAGCAGGCTGTTTACGCGATATGAAGACAGGTTCCAGTATTTTCTCGGGATAGCTTTGATATTATTGTGCGTGGAGTTTATAATAGGAGATAAGAAAAAGAAATGAGACTCGCGCTGATATTTTTATTCTGTGTTTCAACTCTTGGCTGGACTTGGGGCGATTCCCTTGTCTCGAAGAATAAAGAGGCGGGCAGGCTCTATAAAGAAGGGAAGATCGACGAGGCGCTGTCCAAATGGCGCGAGGCGCAGACGGAAAATCCGGAGAACGGGAAGCTCCGTTATAATATAGGCAACGGCCTGTACGAGCTGGAGAAATATGAAGACGCGTTCAACCAATACCAAAGAACACTTGATTCAAAAGATAGTGAACTCCGGCAAAAGGCGTATTATAATATGGGCAATACGCATTACAGGATGGGAAAATTACCCGAGGCGATAGAGGATTATAAAAAAAGCCTTGAGATAAATCCGGATGACGAAGACGCTAAATATAATATAGAGTTCATAAAAAAGAAGCTGGAAGAACAGAAGGAACAGGAATCTAAGCAGGAACAAGGCAAAGGGGAAGAGGAAAAACAAGAACAGAAAAGCGCTGAACAGCAGGAAGCACAGGGGCAGAAAGCGGAACAGGAAAAACCCGAAGAAGGGAACGGGATGCAGGAAAATAAACAGAAGTCCGCCGGGGAAGAAAAGCCTGAGACTGAGGGTGCCGAGAAAAAGCCTTCTACAGCAGAGCGCGAAGAGCAGATGTCCAGAGAAGACGCGGTCAGGCTCCTGGACGCGGTAAAGGATGACGAAAAAGATTTACAGGAAGAGTTAAGGAAGAGGCCTGCGGAAGGCCGGTATAGAGTGGATAAAGACTGGTAACGACACTACGTAAGGCGACAAAAGTGACAGTGTCATTTTTGTCGCCTTTGGGATATGAGATATATTATAAGCATTTTTTTATTAGGTTTTTTAATAGCCCCGGTTTGTTACGCCGATGATATAAGTATTTCCGCGGATACAGACAAGCGGGAAATCACCATAGACAGCCAATTGTCCCTTACCATAACCGTGACCGGCAGCGCATCCGATATCCCACAGCCGGATATCCCGGAGTTGAAAGGTTTTACAGCTTATTCTTCAGGAAGATCCCAGAACCTGTCTATTATAAACAATAAGATTTCTAGTTCGATATCATTTAATTATATACTGGTGCCTAATAGCGCGGGGGATCACGAGTTAGGGCCTTTTACCATAGATTACAAAGGTAAGGTATATTCAGCAGGCCCTATAAATATCAAGGTATTGCCGCCGGGCGCCCAACAACAAAACCAGCCGCTCCCCGCTCAATCCGGAGAAGAAGGCGCCAGGCCCGAGCAAGGGAAAGAGCTCTTCATAGAAGCATATGTAGATAAGCTCAGGGCATATGTGAATGAACAGATAACCCTTACTTTCGCGGTGTACCAGGCGGTTAATTTATTTGATAATCCTGTATATAATCCGCCTTCCACCACGGGTTTTTGGACGGAAGATATGCCTCCCCAGAAAAAATATTATAAAATCATAAACGGTACGAGATATCTTGTGACGGAGATCAAGACCGCGCTTTTCGCCACGGGCCCGGGAGAATTCACGATAGGGCAGGCGAGATTAGAAGCCAGCGTGGAAGACATAGACAGGTTTTTCTCAAAAAATCCTTTTGATATATTTGACCGCGACCCGTTCGGAATGTTAAAAAGGGGAAAACCCGTGATCCTCATGACGGAACCTATAAAAGTGGAAATAATGCCTTTGCCTGACCAGGGCAGGCCGCTGAATTTCAAGGGAGACGTGGGAAGTTTTGATATCTCCGTAAGCGTCGATAAAAATTCAGTGGAAGAAAACCAGCCTGTAAACCTGAAGATCGGCATAAAAGGAAAAGGCAATATAAAAACAATATCATCACCCGCGATCCCGGATATCCCGGACGCTAAATTTTACGAAGCCGGAAGTTCCGAAAATATCTCGAAGGATAACTATGTGGTCCAGGGAGAGAAGATATTTGAAAAGATGATAATCCCCGGCAAGGAAGAGGAGTTGTCGATAGGCCCCATAGAATACAGCTATTTCGACCCCGCCCTGAAAGACTATGTAAATAAACGGGTCGAAGCCATGGCCGTAAATGTCACGGGATCAAAAGAAGAACCCGCTGCTATTATGCGCTCTGCCCCGGAAGAAGTGCGTCTTCTGAAAAAAGACATAGCGCATATAAAACTTTTTCCTACGGCGCTTAAATCTAAAAATAGATTTCTATACAAAAATAAAATATTTTTATCGCTTAATATATTCCCGCTTTTTATCCTCATCGCGCTTTATTTATATACCCTGTATGTAAACAGGTTGAAGACTGATATAGGCTACGCGAGGTCGCTGCGGGCACGAGGTTCCGCCTCCAAAAGGCTCAAAGGAGCAAAAAAAATAATGGCGGGGAACGCGGCCGGGGAATTTTATACCGAGATATACAGGGCGGTAATAGAATATATTGCCGATAAATTGAACATCCCGCATCCGTCTATCACAAAAGACCTGCTGGAGTATAGATTAAAAGGTTCCGGGGTAAGAGATGATGTCATCGCGAAGGTAAAGATATTATTCGATGATTGCGATATGGCCCGGTTCGCGCCGGTAAAGTTTTCCAGGGAAGATATGGAGAACACGCTTAAAGAGGCGGAGGGGATAATAATGGACCTGGAGAGGATCATATGAGGAATATACCGCTTCTTTGTCTTTTGATGTTTTTCGCGTTTTCCGGGAGCTTGAAGGCGGCGGACAGTCCGGAAGGGTTGTATGAAAAAGGGAACGCGTGTTATGAAGACGGGGATTATGACAAGGCCGTTTCTTTTTACGAACAGCTCATAAAAATGGACAGGGTCAGCCCGGAGGTATTTTACAATTTAGGCAACAGTTATTATAAATTAAAAAAGACAGGCAAAGCCATCTTGAATTATGAGAGGGCGTTGAGAGAAGCGCCGCGTGACAGGAATATCAGGTTCAACCTGGAGATCGCCCGCTCTGCGGCCGTAGATAAAATAAGCGCCGGAGAGAGGGGGCTGATCCTTGACGCCGCGGCTTTCCTTTATGACAGGGTATCTCTGGACGAATTGACTGCGGCGTGCTCATTTTTTTATCTTGCCGTAATACTGCTTTTGATCCTTTCCATTTTTTTTGTTGCGAGAAGAAAAGGCATGCTTTATGCTGCCGGTTCTCTCGGAGTTGTATTATTTGCCGCCCTTATATTTTTAGCCGCCAAGATCAGGGATGAGGATTTCATAAAAAAGGGGATCATAACGGCTGAAAAGGTAGACGCGCGCAGCGGGCCAAAAGAAGATTATCTTGTGCAATTTACGCTTCATGAAGGTGCGAAGATTGTTGTCCTGGAAAAGGCCCAGGGATGGTATGAAATCGATCTTTCCGGAGATTTAAAAGGCTGGATCCCCGATACCAGCGTCGATATAATTTGACCGGACAAGGAGTTTGTCTAAATACCACATATAGACATCGTCTATAAAAAAATATCAATAGGTTGTGTTTTTTTAACTTGACATCTAATTGACAAGTGCTATACTTATTTCTTGTTGGAGTTGTAAAATTTTAGCGCGTAAAATTCGGAGGAGTTGATAATGGAATTGAAGACCAAGGTCGAAAAGAAACTGAACATCTCGGAGAATTGCCTCAAGGTTTTGGAAAGAAGATATCTCATGAAAGACAAGGACGGAAAAGTCATCGAGACACCCGAGGGCATGTTCAGGAGAGTGAGCCGATATATAGCGAAGGCGGACAAAGCGTACGGCGCCTCCAGCCAGGAAATAAAAGAGACGGAGAATAGATTTTATGAGATCATGTCGAGTTTCGAATTTATGCCCAACTCACCCACGCTTATGAACGCGGGAAAAGAGCTGGGCCAGCTCTCCGCGTGTTTTGTCCTTCCCGTGGGCGATTCCATGGAATCCATTTTTGACGCGATAAAAAATACCGCGATGATCCACAAAAGCGGCGGCGGCACAGGTTTTAGTTTTTCGAGGCTCAGGCCCAAAAACAGTGTTGTGCGGTCCACGGGCGGGGTTTCGAGCGGGCCTGTATCTTTCATGAAGGTGTTCAACGCCGCTACGCAGGCGGTCAAGCAGGGCGGGACCAGGCGCGGCGCCAATATGGGCATCCTGCGCGTCGACCATCCTGATATAATGGAATTTATCAGGTGCAAAGAGAATGACAAGGAAATAACGAATTTCAATATCTCGATAGCTATTACCGAAGATTTCATGAACAAGGTCATAGCCGGCGAGGAATATTCGTTGGTAGACCCCCACAATAAAAAAGAGGTCAGGAAGATGAATGCCAGGGAGGTCTTTGACCTGATAGTGGAATTATCCTGGAAGAACGGGGAACCCGGGATCGTGTTCGTCGACAGGATAAACAAAGACAATCCTACCCCGGCGCTTGGGGAAATAGAAAGCACGAACCCATGCGGCGAACAGCCTCTTTTACCTTTCGAAAGCTGTAATCTCGGATCTGTGAATTTAGCCAGGGCTGTGCGCGGGGAAGACGGCAAAAAAGAAGTTGATTGGGCGGCGTTAAAGGGACTTGTTCATTCGGGAGTCCATTTTCTAGACAATGTTATAGATATGAATAAATTCCCCCTGCCGGAAATAGAAAAGATGACCAGGACCAACAGGAAGATAGGGCTTGGGGTAATGGGATGGGCGGATATGCTTATAAAACTCGAGATACCTTATAATAGCGAGGAGGCTGTCCGGCTCGGTGAAAAAATAATGAAATTCGTATTGGATGAAGCCAGGGTAAAATCGGAGGAGCTTTCCAAAAAAAGAGGCGCTTTTACCGGATTCAAAGAAAGCATATACGGCAAAAAAGGCGCGGAAGGATTAAGGAACGCCACTCTTACGACGATCGCGCCTACAGGCACGATATCGATAATCTCCAATTCCTCGAGCGGGATAGAACCGTTATTCGCGTTGTCGTATTACAGGAACGTGATGGACAATGACAAACTTATCGAGGTCAACGGATTGTTTGAGGAGATTGCCAGGAAAGAAGGATTTTATTCCAGGAAACTTATGGAAGAGATCGCTGAAAAAGGGTCGATCAGGGACATAGACGCGGTACCGGAAAAATATAAAAAGATATTCGTTACTTCCCATGACATAGCGCCTCTCTGGCACATAAGGATGCAGGCCGTGTTCCAGAAATATACCGATAACGCGGTATCCAAGACCGTTAATTTCCCGCATGACGCCTCTAAAGACGACGTGAAAGAGGTGTATATGCTGGCTTTCAAATTAGGATGCAAAGGTGTGACCATATACAGGGACAAGAGCAGGGAGGAACAAGTGCTTAATATCAATTCCAGTGATTCTACGAAGAAAGAGACAAGGGCGGCGTCCGCGGCGGCCGATACCGCGGAAAAGAAAAGCGTGGCGCCTCGTCCGAGGCCTGTCGTTACCAACGGTACCACCACGAAAGTCGCGACAGGGTGCGGCAATCTTTATATCACCATAAATGTGGATGACAGGTCTTTGCCTTTCGAGGTCTTCATACAGATGGGTAAGGCAGGCGGATGCGCGGCGAGCCAGCTTGAGGCCATAGGGAGGCTCGTATCCCTGGCGCTCCGCTCCGGGGTGGAAAATAGTAAAATAATAGAACAGCTAAGGGGCATAAGATGCCCGTCCCCGTCGTGGGAGAAAAGCGGAAGGATTTTTTCGTGCTCGGACGCCATAGCCAGGGTCCTGGAATTAAGGCTTGGCAACGGCAAGATGCATCACGTGGAAGAGGATATGGAAAAGCATTCCCCCCATACTATGATAGAGGATAAACTCGGTACCGTAGTCGGCGTGTGCCCTGATTGCGGCGCCGCGCTCAGGCACGAAGAAGGCTGTGTGGTCTGCCGTTCCTGCGGATATTCCAAATGCTGAAAGCTGACTCCTGGATCAAAAAAATGGCTTTGGAATATGACATGATAAAGCCGTTCGAGCCGGACCAGGTCAAGAAAAACAATATTTCATTCGGCCTTTCCAGTTACGGCTATGACATAAGGATAGCCGATGAATTTAAGATATTCAAAGGCTCGGGTAAAGACATAACCGATCCCAAAAATATCAATCCCGGGTTGTTCGAAGATTTTAAAGGCGCTGTATGCGCGATCCCCCCGAATTCTTTTATCCTTGCCAGGTCGCTGGAATATTTTAAAATGCCGCCGAATGTTCTGGCGCTATGTACCGGCAAGAGCACATATGCCAGGCTCGGCGTGATAGTGAATGTTACTCCTCTCGAGCCGTCCTGGGAAGGGTATCTGACCATAGCCATAAGCAATACATCAGCCGCTTCCGCGAAGCTTTACGCCAATGAAGGCATTGGCCAGGTAGTTTTTTTTGAATCAGACGAGCAATGCGATGTTACTTACGCTGATCGTAAAGGCAAATATCAATCTCAGCAGTCCATAACACTTTCCAAATAACGCCACCCAGTAGTATAAAAATTTAACTCCAAATATTGACACAAAAGGGTTTATTGGGTATACTAATAATAGAGTTTTTAAAAGTATTAATTATAGGAAAAGCCATGGACCTATATAAAACACTATTTCTCGGGCAATGCCTCTTATTAAATAAGGCCTCTCTCCCATGGCAGAGGATATTAAATCAAGAGACTTGCCCGGGTTTTTTAATATGACGAATGATAAATATAAAACCTTTGTCAAATTAATATCCCTTATATTAGCCCAGATGTTCCTGTTTTCCGGGCAGATCTATCCCGTAGCCACTTCCAATAAAAATATATTTAGCATACATATAGAAGATATGTCTTTAAGGGTGCCGATAAATCCTTCCAATTATAATGAAATGCGCCTGGTTTTATCTGAGCAGGAAAAGTCTGATCCCGGGGCAAAGAGTATCAGGATAAGCCTGTTGAAACATAATGACCATATTTATAAAGATGAAATATCTCATAATGCCGCGGCTATGTTTAATTCAATAGGGTATGGATCGGAGTGGAGAAAAGGCAGTGTAGTGCTGAATTTAGGTTCCGGCGGCAATCCTGTAATGGCGGGGAATTTTATTAATGTGGATGATGCTCCTCTTGGCGCGTCAGGCGGCAGGTTTTTTAAAGGGAATTACCTGAAGCATGATTTTTTAGGCAGGATCATGGACGAAGAGTTAAAACCAGGGGAAAAAATAACAGGCGTTTTGTTGTACAATACGTGGCTTTATATTACTTCCATATATATCCATGAAAGCCTTATGGCATTGAATGATAGCGAAAGAGAAAAAGTTTCTTTCGGTTATCATTTCGGCAGGATATGGAATGATATCCTGCCGGGCGGAGGCGACCTGGTTTTTATGGATTATATGCCTCCGGAACAGCGCGATTTGGAAAAAAGCCAGGAAATAGTTTTAAAGGTAATGGAATTTGTAAAGAGCTTAAAATTAAATAATATAGCTTCTATCACCAAAATAATAGACGCGGAATCAGGTTATGTGATAGGGCTAGTTATAAAGAAAAAGGATATGTTTAATATAAGCGGTAAGGGATTCAGGGAGGCCATCTAATCGGCAATATTTAACCTTTACTTTTACAATGGATTTCATATAATATAGCCTATCTAAAGAGGGCACACCGGTATTTTTAATATGACAGCTTGCAAGAATAAAATATTCAATAAGTTAGTCATCTCTGTATTAATCCAGGCATCCTTTCTCGCGATTTGGCCTGGGTCTATTTCCAACAAAAGTATTCATAGCGTATATATTTACGGCAAGGCTCTCAGAGTGCCTCTTGCTTCAAGCAGTAATTATGACAGGCAGCTGAACGCGGCGCGAGGCTTATCAGTTCCAAATTCCGCCTTTGCCCTTGCCCAGGATATTTTTTCTGTTAATTATGAAGAGCAGGGAAAGAAAATGGAAGAAGCGCGCGAGGCAGCAGGCGCAGAGCCTGTCGCGTTCAGCGCGGGCCTGGTGGACACGTTTGGGAAAAATATCGGGACAAGCAAAGATCAGCTCTACAGGCTGCTGATGAGTTACGCGGCATACATCTACTTCCATAACAATCATCAGCAGGCTTATCAGATCGCGCAGCATGCCGCGAGACTGAAACCTGGGAAAGATACGCATGACAGGTCCGCGGACAGGTATTTGAAGATTTTTATAAATAAATTCAATACGGCGAAAGGCAGTGATATCCATAAGTTAAAAGCCGCGGCCAAAACCTTGAAAAATGCCGGGGGATTAAAAATGGAACTCCAGAAGGAATTCCCGTTACGTTATGACCTGGTAAGGCATCTTATCGCGTACATAGATCAGATCCCGGAGGATGGCTCGGAAATCGGCGGGGATATCACAATGATAGGGTCACCCGCGAAATTTATAGAGTACCTGGAAAGCATTAAAAGCGCGGATGGGAGGATGACGGCTTTTATCAAAAGAGTCAAAAAACATATCGCGGATAAATCTGAATTTTTGGAAGAAGGAAAATCGCCTGAGAAAAAACCAAAGATCACAAGACAGATAAACCTCGACGCGGAGTCAGAATCCGGGACGAATAAATTCAGATGGCTGGCGGATAATATCGCGAGGTATAAGGGTTATGACGCCATACAGCTTACCGGAAGCCTGCAGGTGATGGGGCCCTTGTTAAGCCCGTATGAGTACGCGGGTTTATATTTTGAACCGCGGTATGGAACTGACGAGGATTTTAGATCACTTCTAAAAGCGGCCAGGAAGAACGGTATAGAAATAATAGTAGATGTAGTATTTGAGCATACCGGGGTAAGCGACTCAGCAGGCCGCCCATTCCCGGATATGTGCTATGCCGATAAGGCAGGGCTATGGACGAATAAACTTGATTACTCCAAGGATGAAACAGTTGCGTTAGCGACGTGGTTTTTGAGGAGGCTCAGGAATCTGGGTGTCAAATGGATAAGGTGCGATCAGATGGGAGGATTGGGCGATAAGGGACATAAGGTCTGGGAAAACGCCCATATGCTTGGCCTTGGAATTATCGGGGAATGGGAATATTTTCCTCATGTGCCTCAGGCGGACTTTGTATATTCAAAATCGAAAAAAGACGCGTCAGGGATTTATGAAGAATTGAAAAAATACGGAAATGGGAATGGAGGCAAGACTTCTTTTGAGACGCTGCAGAATTTACTCAGGTCCAGGGTATGGAGTTTGCCGGAGTATCAGTCCTCATGGGTAATTTTTGATGACCACGATGAAGGCCAGTATGCGCCCATTATAAATGCCATAGGGAAAGACAGTAATGGGGAGTGGAATCCAGATAAATTAAAGGCGTATTATCTCGGTGTATATATGGCGTGGCTCAGCCTGCCGGAAAAAGACAGGTCAAGGATTTCCATTATGGAATATTCAGGGACCGCAGAGGGGTATCCGAATCCGCTTTCTTTTATGTACGCAAGCCAGGAATATGTGGATTTAGCGAAAGAAGGTGAAAAACTTTTTCCTGGTTTTTCGGAATTCTCAAAAAAAGTAAGAGAGACGGTAAAAGAAATTTTAGATCATAAAGGGAAGGTCGAGGTGAAGCTGCAGTCTGTGGTCGATGAGTATGAGAAAATCATAGAGATCGACCTGAAGGATGAGACGGGCAGTAACAGCATGAAGATGTATACGTTCTGCGTTGATTTGAAGGAAAATCGTTACAGGGCGGATATCCGGGTAATTGAAAAAGATAAACTATCCAGGGGCATGATGGACCCTGCCGCGCTTTTATTCCTCAGGAGCGGGCAGGTCGTGACAGAGCCGAAGTGGTCAAAACTCCAGGCGGCTTTAAATATGGTTTTAAAAGGAAAAGGTTCTGTGACAGCCGAAGGGATAAAGGAAAAACTTGAGTCTGAGATGAAGGCCCTGGGAATTTTAAAACAAGATGTAAAGCTTTCCGCGGAATATGTCGCGGGGTTACTGGATGAGCTCTCGGCGGCAGGCCTGGTTACAAAGGATAATGGGTCTTACGGGATTTTTAATAAAGCGCAAAAACAAAAGGCGGCGCTATGGTGTAATGACTATGACTATATAAGAAAAGAGATAATGTCTAAGCTTGGCCGCCCGTCCCAGCTTATGGCCATACTTTTAGGTTATGAAGAACATGCCCAGAAACTCTGGTCTTATTATCCTGTCGAGGCGTATTATCCTATATGGGACGCTATTTCCACAATGGACAAATCTTCGGAAAATAAACTTATAGAAGACATTTCTGATATTGAAAAAGATTATGGCCTTGGAAATAAGGCCGGAGAATTTTATAACCACCCTATATTTAACACTATCAGGCTTACCTTACAGCCGTCGTCCGAAATACCGGATGAGTGGCTCGAGAAATACGCGAAGAATATCATAGGAAAGACCATTGTTATTGCCGCGCCCGAGATTTCCCGCATGGCAGGAGGCCTTGGCAGGGTTACGGTTTTCAAGAGTGTAGCCATAAAACGTTTTGTAAAAGATAAAGCGAGATTGGTGTGGGCAGAGCCTTATTATAATGATTTTAATGAGGATCCAGGAAAAAAGATAATGGATGATCTGGAAGTCGAATTTAGAGGTAGAACTCTTCAGTGCGAAGTTTATATGCGCATCAAACAAATAGAAGTGCCGAATGAAAAGGGAGACATAGAGATATTTGAGATAGAGGATTATTTAGTCCGCGACAAAGATGGATATTATGTGGGCAAGCTCTATAAATATGATCAGGAAGACAGCAGGGTTGCGCAGGATGAGTTTACGGATTTTTTCTCATCGGCGGTCATTGTTTTGACAAACAGGATGGCTGAAATGGCGGATAAAACCATGGGGAAGAAAGGCTGGAAAGATGTTTTACTGAGCCTGCACGACGGCCAGGTGCTTCCTGCCGCATTTTACAGGAGATTTTTATATCAAAAAGATCCGGGGAAATACAAAACTTTGGCCAAAATACCGGTGTCCGGTTTCACGCATACTTATAATAACAGGGTGCTCAAACATTTTAAGTCTATCGAAGAGGTGAGGGAATTCTTAAAAAATAAAAGGTATATCGATGATGCATATCATTACCTTTATCTAAGAAAACTTGATAATGGAGAGATTATCGTAGATGACAGCAGTGTTGGGTTAAGGACATCCCATATGCCCAGCGGTGTTTCACGCATACAGGCATTTGAAATGAGTTATATTGACGCGCGGCCTTTACGCGGCCTAGCGAACGGGGACTTACGGGAACTATCGGCGAAAGAATTCCGTAAAATATTGCTGGAATTGTATCCTGGCGCGGATGTAGAACATCCTACTGTGGGTCAAATGATATCCGCTGATAAGAAGGCGAAAGAAAGCCTGTTAAATATGCTGAAAGAAAAGAGGGGTAAGCCATTGATTATTTCAGGATATCTGGATATTGACCCAGAAAAATTCATCATATCATATAGCGGGAGGTGTGTTCCTGAGAAGTTGGGTATCGGAGAGGGCAACCCTGAGCAAGGCGGCACCGAAGACCTAAAGGCATTTACCAAAGAGAATATAAGAAGGTCTGTAAAAGAAGGCGCCCAGGTAATAATATTCGGCAATGTTCAGCCTTATGAACCGAGCATCCGTGTTTATAAAGAACTGAAAGAATTGGCAGAAGAGATAGAAAACGACAAGAATAAAAACGGAAATAATTCAGTTTATAAGGGCACGTTTATCCTGGTTGATAAGTTTACCCCGGATGAACAAAGAGTGCTTCTCGCGGCTACACAGTTGCAGGTCCAGGTTTCAAGAAGAAGAACAGGCGCGGAAGAATATAAAGAATCCGCTGTTACTGACAACGGCGGAAAACAGCTGGCGGCTCCATGGATAGAAGGCGGCACCCAGCTTCACGGCAAGGTAGGCGTCAATGTGATAGTGCCTTATGATAATACAGAACAGGCGTTTTGGGAAGCGATGGAAAAAGATATAGACTTATATTATAGAGATCGTAATGCTTATGCCTTGACCGAAGTGAATTCCATACCATTAAGCCGGAAACTGAATGTTCTCAATGAAATGGCCGCGTATCTTGCGTGGTGGAGCGATGAAATAAAAGGAAAAGATACCTTTGATATAGAACTTGCGCCCCGCAATAACGCTATGACAGCCGCAAATGTGAATCTTTCTGTCTATGGCATTCAGATCTCCGGCGTAAGCCCTTCTTTGGGAGATACTATGCTGGTGGATCTGAGTGACGGCTATGAAGATATATCCATTAACCTGCGCATAGCCCCAGGCATAGAGCCGCCAAGGGTGTATGTGAGGACCAATGCCTTGTCCTCTCCTGATACCCCGGATAACGCGGCATGGATGACTATCCCTTTGGAATTGACCCATTTTTATAATGGGCAAGCTGTATATCTTGTAAGATTGAAAGGAATTAAAAGAGAGGATTGCGCTCTTACGTGGAAGGTAGGAGATATATGGCTTGGAAACCCCAGTACCAACGCGATACTCAAGAACCACAATGGATTGAACGGTAAGCACCGCGCGACTGATTTATAATTTTTAAAATAGCGAAATCCCGCCGAAATAGTTGATTTTTCAAGCCAACTGTTGTATATTAAATCAAATAGAAGAGGAGAATTGAGATATGGCAAATATACGCCTGGTCCTTTTAAGGCATGGAGAGAGCGTCTGGAACAAAGAGAATAAATTTACCGGCTGGACCGATGTCGACCTGTCCGAGAAAGGCATGTTAGAGGCCAGGGATGCGGGAAGGGTTTTAAAAAAAGAAGGTTATATATTCGATACCGCCTATACCTCTGTCCTTAAAAGAGCCATCAGGACATTGTGGTTTGCCCTGGATGAGATGGACCTCATGTGGATATCTATATATAACTCGTGGCGCCTGAATGAAAGGCATTATGGCGGATTGCAGGGTCTTAATAAATCCGAGATGGCCAGGAAATTCGGGGAAGAGCAGGTGCTTATATGGCGGAGAAGTTATGATATCCCGCCCGAACCTCTTGAAAGAAAAGATCCAAGGTATCCCGGTAACGATCCCAGGTATAAAGATATCCCCGAGAAGGACATTCCCCTTACGGAGAGCTTGAAAGAGACGGTTGCCAGGGTGGTTCCATACTGGAAAGAAACTATCGCGCCCGCGCTGAGATCCGGGAAAAAGATCATTATAGCCGCGCATGGGAACAGTTTAAGGGCGCTTGTAAAATATTTAGACAATATATCCGAAGAAGAAATAGTGAAACTAAACATCCCTACAGGCATCCCGCTTGTTTATGAACTTACCAAGGATCTCGCTCCTGTAAAGCATTATTATCTGGGAGACCAGGAAAAAATAAATTCCGCGATAGCGTCTGTCGCGAACCAGGGAAAATCCGGCCGCCCTTGACGATTATAAAAACGTAGGATATACTTTATCAAATAAAGCCATGACTTACGGAGTGAAACGACGTAAGTCATATGGCTGAATTTGATACTTGACATTTTTCCAGCGGTTAAAACAATAGAAAAATGTCAAGTATTTAATTCGCGCAGTCACTTATGTTCACTCGCTTCGTTCGTTCCATAAGTGACGTGCTCATTAAAGAACAGAAAGGGGGGTAGTGTATGGATTGGAATATGATAGTGATTGAGCCTGTTAAGGCTATGTTGGTGAGGGCAGCCACATTTTTACCTACCTTGATAGGGATACTTGTAATACTTGTGGTAGGTTGGATTATCGCGGCTGTATTAAAGAATGTAGTGGTCAAACTGCTGAAGATGATACAGTTTGACACCGCCAGCGAAAAATCAGGGCTCGCGGACGTATTGAGAAGAGGCGGAATAAAAAACACGCTTTCGGAATTAATGGGCGGGCTTGTATATTGGATAGTGATGCTTCTTGTATTCATGACGGCCCTGAATGCGCTCGGCATGACGGTAGTCGCGTCCCTGCTGGATAAGGTCATATTATACATACCTAATGTCATCGCGGCTATTTTCATAATCTCGCTCGGTATATTTTTCGCGAGTATTGTAGGCTCGATAGTCATGACCGCTTCCATGAACGCCGGCATAAAACAGGCGAAATTGCTCAGCCAGGTAACGCAGACCGTGATAGTCATATTCGCGGTTATCATGACGCTGGAGCAGTTGAGCATAGCGACCGCTATACTGAACACTACTATTACGGTTTTGCTCGGGAGCATAGGCCTGGCATTCGCGCTCGCTGTCGGGATAGGTTCAAAAGATATAGCCGGAAAATTGATACAGGAATTAGTGGATAAGTTAAAAGGAAAATAGATAAACCAGTTTCATGTAAGCAATGTGCCCCGTTCCAAGCCTGGATGTAAGCTCTAAGAGATTTGCATAGGTTTGGAACGGGGTTTTTGTTTGCAAATCTTGTGCCCGCTTTGTATAATGAAAACATGATCAAGCAAAATAAAGGGATCGCGCTTATACTTGTTATCAGCATTCTGGCTGTAGCGGGTATAATGGCAGTATCTTTCGCGTTTACGATGAGACTCGACCTCAAGGCTGCCGGCAACTACCTGGAAGCTACGAGGGCGTCATACCTCGCGCAGGCAGGCGTTACATATGCCCGGCAGGTCCTGAAAGAAGATGGCAGGGATATAGACAGTTTTGAGGACAAATGGCATACGGTTTTTGCCGGAAGCGATGTCGATAATGACGGCGATGGCACCGCTGATTCGAAATGGCTGAACGTGTACGATGAGGAAGGCGAGGTTACGGGCAGATACGCTGTTTTAGTCAAGGATGAGACCGCTTTCCTGGACATAAACCTCGCTTATAAGCATAATCTTTCTCCCCTGAAGGTCACGGAAGGATGGATGCCTCATGAATTGGACTTGAAAGAGTTTATAGCCTCCCTTGGGTTAAAAGAACCCGAAGTTATTTATGAAGATATCGTTGGTTTCAGGTATGGGCCTGACGGCCAGCCGGGCGAGGCGGATGTGGATGATAACCGGAACCAGCGGATACTAGATTCCGACGGCATAGATAATAATTCGGACGGCATAGTGGACGAGGCGGGCGAGGGTATAGACGAGCCCCTGGAATATAACCCTCTGGATCTTTATGGCGATGACAGGGCGTTTGAAACGCCTTTTGAGATAAGCAAGATAAAATCCATCTCCAGGGAGGATTTGACGAAAATATACGCTTATATAACTACTTATTCGCTCGACAAAAATCTGGACGTGGAAGGCAGGTTGAAAAATAATATAAATTCGATGGACAGCCAGGCGCTCGCCATATTGCTTCAGGACGCGGGCGTGAGCGACCCTTTCCAGAAAGCGGTAAACATAATAGACGCCTGCGACAGCGATTTCAGCCAGAGCCTGATACCTAAATTATATAACAGGCTCGCTGCCGTGAACAGGGGTCCGGTAGGCGATTGGCTCTGGAAAGGCAGTTGTTATCAAAGCGATGTGAAAGACGGCCAGCCTTATGCCATTACCTGGGTCAACCTGCCGGAAGGCGAATACTATATAGGTGTGTTCGGTGTCAAAGATGAGGCAGTAGGCGACATTACCGTAAACGGCATGACCCAGAATTCAGTAAGGCACGGCGAGATATTGAGGATAGGGACTATTTCGTTCGAAAACAAGATATTGAACCTCTCCGTCAAGAACAGTTCCGGGAACCCGTCCTATTTTTCCTATCTCGAATTATATCCCAGGATGGGCCAGCAGAATTTCAGCGTGGCTGAAATAAGGGGCGTGGAAGGTATAAGGATAAATGAGGTAATGATAAGGCCGGCTATTTCCAGGAGTGTTTTTAGCGGCCAGGACCCGGGCGGGGATTGGGTATGGCAGAACGGATTCTATCAGAACGATGAGCATGGAGGCGGCAAGACAGGGGAAGGCGAATGGACATGGAAGGACCTGCCCGATGGAAAATATTACATAAAATTGTTCAGCGGTTCAGGCGGCCAGGAAATAGGCGATGTGGAGATAGGGGGCAGCCGTTCTTCCAATGTCATGGACGGGGATTTGTTCGGGGGCGGGAAAGCGGCGGTTGTTTCGAGCGGAAAGCTTACGGTAAGGATACAGAATAACAGGGAGACGGGCTCTACATATTTCAGGGCCATAGAACTCAGCCAGGCGCCCGACGCGGAATATATAGAGTTGATAAACCTGACGCCGAAAGAGGTTTCTATTGACGGGTGGACCGTAGAGGGCCCGAGCAAGGAAGGCTGGCCCGCGACCGTCCCTCTCGGGACAGTCATAGGGCCGCATGAACATCTTGTTCTTTGTGTGGATAAGGATGATACGCAGGGAGGCATAAACGGTAACGGCATATCGTTTGTTTCAATATGGGGCAAAGAAAAATCCGCGGCGCTGCATTTTTTAAGAGCTGTTTCCCCGGGCTCTGATCTATTGGGCGACAGCTCTTTCATGGGAGGGAATTTTATAACCCTCAAAGACCCCATGGGCCATATAGTGGACAAGCAGGAATATTTCTCAGGCAATGTGGCGGATTATAAAGCGCTGGAAAAATCAGATCCGGCTTACGCCGTAGATTCGAATAGTAACGGCATACCGGATAACTGGTACGCCTGCCTGGCTAAAAAAGGAGGTACGCCCGGGCTTGCCAACAACAATGACGGGATGAAAGAAAAGATAGGCGAGGAGATCATCGAGCACTATGATACCGAGACCAGCGTAAAGAATAAGAATTTTTCGTCGATCGGCGAGATCGCTTTTATATCGCTCGGGATGGAGCCATGGAAAATGTTATCACTGGAGGATATCGCCAAGATAGCGGACAGGCTTACGGTGTTCGGGGCCAGGCTGGAAGCGGAAAACAATCTTGTCGAAGGTTCCGAAGGCGGATGGAAGGTGGTCCAGAGGGCCGAGCCTTTTACGGACCGGTGCGAAAGCGGAAAAAAAGATTCCACAGGTACATGGAAGTGGGATGCCGGGGACGGTTTGGAAAACGGGCATTACAGGCTGAAAATATTCGGTGAAGAGGGCGAGGCTGTAGCCGTATCGATGCGCCTCGCGGATGAGACGTGGACTGATTTTACCCCCGCTCTCACGCCCGGGCCCGATAACGGGATAACATTCGGGAATGTAGAGATAGGCACCGGCAGCGCTGTTTCCACTCCGGAAAATGTCCTGGAAATAAAGGTAAGGAACGCGTCCGAGACAGGCGCGGCGCATTTCGATTTCATAAGGCTGGATCCCGTTAATAATTTATACGGCAGGATAAACGTGAATACAGCCTCCAAAAATGTTCTAAACTCGCTGCCTGGCATAGATGACGCCGCGGCGGATAATATCATCAATAACAGGGTGTTCGGCAATAAGAACGGCCTTAATTTAGGCATAGGCGACCTTATTTCCACGCACGCGTTAGGCTCCAATGACGCTGATAAAAAGAACAGGTTCAAGCAGATATCGAACCTTGTCACGGTGCATTCGGATTGCTACAGGATCATAGTGACGGGCCAGGTGCTGGAAGGAAGCAAGGTCCTTTCCGAAAAGAAAATCTGGGTGGTCTTTGAACGTTAATGCCACATTTTGCTTGATTTTTTATATTGTGAGAATATAATTGATTTAAATATGAGCCGATTTAAACCAGAGAGATACCTTATATTGAAGGCCGTTGTGTTCTTAACAGCGGTCTTTTTTATTTTTTCCGGCATAGTAACGGCCAGCGTATCCAGCAGTAAAAATTATAAGCTGCATACCGGCGTGGCGGACAGCGGAGGCGCGAGCGTGGTTTCGAAAAGTTATAACGCCGAGAACAGCGTTGGTTCCGCCCTGGCTACCGGGGCTGTCGCGGGCACCAGCTACAAGATATACGGCGGGCTGCTTTCCACCAAAAATGCCATACCCCGCTTGACCATAACCGCGTATAACGACGGACAGCCTACGCTTAACAACCCCCCGACGCTTAAATGGGCTGTCGCGGATAAGGATGAAGACCCCCAGCGTTATTACCATGTCCAGCTATCCAAGAATAATTTTCAGACAATAGAAGTTGATTCCGGCATAATCAAATCCGGTTCCCAGGAATATACCACGCCCATACTTCCTACCACGGAAGGTTATGTGGATTACAAATGGCGGGTGAGGGTAAGCGATGGGTATGACTATTCAGGCTGGGAAACCGCCGTAAACGGGTTCAAGATAGCGTCAGGCCAGATCGAGGTGCCTGTGGTATGGGCGCAGACCGCGCCCGGCGGGCAAAACATACCAGCTAAATTATGGCAGGACTGCGGGGATCCGTACATATATTGGGAATATCCTACGGAAGGCGCCCAGCCCGTAGGCTATAGTTACGCGTGGGGCGATATCCCGGATAATGAGATAGATACAACCGGGTATTTTTATCAGACTCCCCAGGACCTTCTCGGGGACGGGGTAAGGGTATTCAGCATCAAGGCCGAGAATTCAGCCGGTAACTGGGGAGATATAGCCTCTTTTGAATTATGGATAGACAGGGGCAGCCCTGTCATAGGCAGCTATTCTCCTTCCAGGGGCTCGATCCTGGCTGATGATAAGCCGACCGTTACCATTAGCGCCACGGATGACAAGAGCGGCGTGAATCCGGACGCCATAAATATGAAGGTAAATAAATCCAATGTAAACGCCGCGTATGATGATGAAGCGCAGAGCGTGGTATATATCCCCTCTGTACCGCTTAGCGAAGGCGAGAACGTGATCTCCCTGGAAGTCGCTGATTTTGTAGGCAATAAGGCATCCCAAGTAGTGTGGAGCTTCACGGTCGATACGAAAGGCCCCGCGGGGTATCTTATAATAAATAATCAGGATGCCGTCACGAATTCCGTATATGTCAATCTTATGCTTGGCGCCACTGATTCTACTACAGAGGTCCAGGGTATGGTGCTTTCAAACGACGGCGTGTTCGATACCGAGCAATGGGAATCATTTAAGACCAGGAAAGAAAACTGGACGCTTACACCTATAAGCGGTACCCGCAGGGTATATATAAAATTCAAGGATATGGCGGGGAACGAATCCGAGATATACAGCGATACTATAGAGCTTATAATAATAGCGCCCGATACCATAATTACAAGCGGGCCGAGCTTATGGACAAAATCCAAAGAAGCCCTTTTTACGTTCAAAGGGAGCGTTGAAGACTGCCTGTTCAGGTGGAAGTTTGACGATGAGGAATGGTCCGGCTGGGTCAAAGATACCTCTGTCACAAGAAAGGATCTGAAAGAAGGCAACCACTATTTTAAGGTCCAATCCGCCAAGGATGTCAACAAGAACACTAAGATAGATCTCGATGAAATGGATCCTTCTCCAGCGGAAAGGACCTGGACCATAAGCGAAAAAGGAGCTGTAAAGCCTGTTCCGGAAAAAAAGAAGCCTTTCAGGTTCTGGAAAGAAGAATAACTCAACCCATTTATTTCAAACCACTTACCAGCTACTAATCACTAGTCACTAGTCACTATTTTTACCCCGTTATCTTGACAAATACTATCAGATAGTATATAGTTGTATCACTCTGTATCAGGATACATGCTGTTTTTAGGTTTTTGATATAGAAAATCCCCGTTCCAAATCTAATAGATAGCCGGAAACTTGCTATCAGATTTGGAATGGGGTGAATTGTCTATGGAGCTAAACATGTTATTAAATAGCGAGGTGGCATATATGAAAGAAAAATATTATTCTGTTACCCAGACCGCCCAGCTTCTGGGCATATCGAAACAGACGCTCGTAAGATATGAGAACAGAAAGTTATTCCCGCCTGCCAGGAGGAACGCGCTTAACGGGTGGAGGGAATATACAGAAGATGATATAAAGAGATTGAGGGCCATAATGGGAAGGACAAAATAGATGGCTGTATTCAAGACAAGTTCTATAGCCCTGGATATAGGCTCGCGTTTCATAAAGCTCGTCGAACTCAAAAAAGACAAGGATAGCATTCTGCTTACCAGGGCGGGCATAAAAGAGATACCTAAAGACCCGAAGCTTGACAAAGACAAGGTTACTGTACAGCTTATTTCCGAATTATTATCGGAGAACGGCATAAAGGCCGGTAGTGTAAACATATCCGTAAGCGGCCAGTCGGTTTTCGTGAGGTTCATAAAGCTCCTTAATATAAAGGAAGACAAATTAAAACAAACAATGAAATTCGAAGCCCAGAACCAGATCCCTTTTAATCTTAACGAGGTTATGTGGGACTGGTCTTTTTTGAATAAAAGCAAGGAGACCTCCAAAAAGGCCGTTATAGTGGCTATAAAAAAGAATATTGTGGAAGAAATAGTCTTAAAGCTTGATTCCGTCAGGCTGTCCGCGGAATTGATAGATGTGGCGCCGATAAGCGTTTATAACTGCATGCTGTTCAATGAGGATTTCAACGATGAAGCTCCCGGGGCGATACTCGATATAGGCGCGAAGTCCACCAATCTTATCATATCCAATAAAGGTAACGTATGGCTGAGGAGTTTTCCTATAGCGGGCGAACGTATAGAGGAGGCCAAGGGCCAGGGCGTGGATGAACTTATCGCGGAAGTGGAAAGGTCTTTGGAATATTATTTCATGCAGGCGGGGGAAGAGGCACCGCAGGATAAGAGGATAGAACAGTTTTTCCTGACAGGGGGAGGAAGCACTATGGAGGGAGTGGAATCCGCTTTTACCTCCAGGTTTAATGTAAAACCCAGGATCATGGATCCCTTCAGGAAACTCAGGATATCCAAAGACGTGTTCCAGAAACTTCAGGCAAGCGGGCTCAAGAGCCAGTTTTCCGTTGCCGTTGGCGCCGCGCTCAGGGGCATGACCGGCCTTAGGATAGAAGTCAATTTCCTCAAAGAAACGCTTCTTGAGAAAAAATCGGTTTTTCAAAAACGCCTTTATTCCGGATTTTCGATAGCAGCGGCCGCGATGATAGTCATCAGCCTTTCTATATTCGCGAGGCAGGATTATTATATAAAGAAGAGCAGGCTGGACAAGATAGAGGAGATGATAGAGACGTACAGGGTATATGAGCCCAGGATAAAGGATATACGAGAAGAAGAGAGTGTCCTGAGGAGCAAGATGCGATCGCTATACCAGACAGCTTCTTCACGGGCTGTCTGGCTGGGCATATTCGGCGCTGTCGCGGAGATACTTCCGAAAGACGTCTGGATCACGGACCTGTCGGGCGTTATATCGCTGGAAAAAGACGGGGTCGGCCGTATGGACGTTAACGGAAAGGCGCTTTCTTATCAATCGGTAAATAATTTCGTGTCTAACCTTAAAGGACTGCCGGGCTTTGGGGATGTGCGGCCGGTATCGTCTTCGGTGGAGAACGACAGGAATACGGGCGAAGAGATAGTGAAGTTCAGCATTACTATGGATGTTGTCCTGACGGGGAGTTAGTATGGCAAAAATGCCGAAAGAAAAGAATATGCTGAAGCAGGGGCTTATAATCCTTGCCGCGTTGGCGGGAATATACATATTCTTCCTCAGCCCGTTCCTTAAAGAGGGCAATTCGATAATTGACGAAGAGCTTGAGCGGAAAATAAGCGACATGAAAAAATTTATTACTCTCACGGGTACGGTACCTTCCAGGGAGAGTTTTGAGAAAATGGGAAAAGAGAGGGACATGCTTAAAGAGAAATTTTCAAGCCTGGTAGAGGTAGTGGATCCGAAAAAGACAAGATTGCCCGAAAAGAACGCGGAGGAGGGCCTGTATTTTATCGAAAAACTCCACTCCACGATGAAAAAATTCGAGTTAGCTTCCGCGGGAAAAGAGCTGAAACTTCCCGAGAACCTCGGGTTCGGGGACGGCCTTCCAAAGGACAGCCAGGTGCCTGTGCTTTTGAGGCAGCTCGAGACTATAGAATTTGCCATAGATATACTTTTGAATAATAACGGTTCGGATGTTTACGCGCTAAAACCGCTCAAGCCTATCGAGACGATCGAACCTGTGTCGAAAAAGCTGTTTTATACGGAATTACCTGTACAATTGTCGATGAAGACGGATACAAAGACGCTCATGAATCTTTTGCTGGGGCTTAAAAACGCGAGCCCCGTAATAAGCGTTAAGGAATTGCACATAAAAAGCATCGAGCCTGATTCGGGCGAGTTGGAAGTGAGCCTGGTTTTGAGCACTTTTATGGTAGAGAAGGAAGAAAAATGATAATCAGGGAAAAGCTTATATTCTGGTTTACCCTGCCTTTACTGGCGGCCGTCATAGCGGCAGGCATCAATATGCAGGAAAAAAAGAGGCAGTCGTCTGATGAGTTCCTGCAAGATATAGAAGCCGTGACAGAAAAGGCCAGGGCGAAAAAGAAAACAGCTGAAACCATACCCGATATAGATGGTTTGAAGGCGCAGGAGGCCATAGAAGATTATGCCCTTCTTATGGAAAGGGGCATCTTCTCCAAGCCTGTTTCCGAGACAGGCGAAGAAAAAGAAGAGGCAGTGGTCTTGAAAAAAGAAGAACCCGAGAAACCCATGTTTGTTTATAAGGGCAGGATGACGCTTGGGGACAAGGTCATCGTTATCATACAGGATGAGAGCACAGGCAAGAGTTTCTCCGTAAAGGAAGGCGATGTGACCGAAGGTTTCACGGTTTTGCGTGTGGGCGAAAAAGAAATAATGCTCAAGAAAAAAGACGGGGAAGAGGTCATGGTGCCAACCGTGAAGGAAGAGAAAAAAGAGGCGGCGCCGGAAGACGCCGGGATCATAGATGAAAAGGAATAAGGCCTTATTTCTAATATCATTGATAATAGCCGTATCCGCGGCCGCGGATGTTTCCACGCCGCTGTCTGCTTCGGTGGACTCCTCTTTTACCAAGACCACTGTTGCGTTAAAGCTGGATATCCGGAAATATTTCGAAGAGGCGATGTACCTTTTTGAGACGGGCAAATATAAAGAAGCGGTACTCCTGTTCGAGAAACTGATCGAGGTGGAGAAAGCCGGTAATGAATTGTATTTTACGCCTTTCGCGGAGATATATATCGAGAAATCCAGGGCACGCATGGCGGAACTGATGATCATGGAAGAAAAGAAATGGGAGAGGGTGAAGAAAGACGTGGTAGATGAGGCGGAGGCCATTGCCAGGAAAGAGATCGAGGGGAAGAAAAGGACCGCGTCGGATTCGAGAAAAAAGGAGACTGTCTCAAAAGAACAGGCCGCGGAGTCTGTATTTGAGGACGCCGTGAGATATTTTAAAACAGGGAATTATCCTGAAGCGATGGTGGAGTTCAAGAGGGTAAAGAATATGGACAGTTCCGGCCGGTTGTCCGGACAGGCGGATTCTTATATAAATAAGATGCGGCAGGAGATGAAGAAAAGCGAAGAAAAAATACTTCTCGTGAGGATGGAAGAGGCTAAGCGCGCCAGGATAGAGGTAGAGAAAGAAACCGAACGCCGAAAACTGGAACTGGCGAGGAAAGAAAAAGAGAAAGAGGCGTTCAAGAGGCTTTTCGACCGGAGATTGAGGGTCAGGGAGTACACGGACAGGGTCAGAAAGGTGGCCCTTCTCACGGATAATATAATAAATAATATAAGAGGAAGCAGGTTTGATGAGGCGGAGGCGCTGGTAAACCAGGCGATACAGGAATTTCCAGGGAGCGAGAAATTCAAGGAGCTCCTGCATTATATAGAAATGAAAAAAATAAAACTGGAAGAGGCGGCCTTGAAAAGGGCAAAAGAACTCACGGAGGAAAAGATGATGCTCGATGTAGCCAAGGAGCATCTCCTGCCTGAAGAAAAGACAGCCGGGCTTGAAACCGAAAAGAAGATAACACCTATAGTCAAGGTGCCGGAGATACGCAAACGGCTCAAGATACCTATAAGCATAGATTTTAAAGACGTAGGCCTTGATTATGTGCTGGGCTTTTTATCCGAGACAACGGGTGTGAACATAGTTCCGTCCTCCGGCATAGATATGGAAGAAAAGAAAGTGACTATAAAGATAAGGGACATGCCTCTTGAGGAGGCTTTGAGGTATATATTGAAATCGCAGGACCTGATCTACAGGATAGAGGAGGACGCCGTATGGGTGGCCACAAAGGAAGAGATCGCCAACGAGAAGATAGATACGCGGGTATATTTTTTAAACCAGGGCATAGGCAGGTTCGCCGAGTTCTCGGTACAGCCGGATTCGAGCCTTGGTGAATCGGAAAGCGGTTCCGAATCTTCTGAGACCCCGGCCGAGGTCAAGACCGTGAAGAATATACTTGAAAATTCGGTTGATTGGCCGAAGGATTCGAAATTGACCCTGGATGAACGCACAGGCGCGCTTATTATAAGCAATACCCCTTCCAATCTCGAGACGATAGAGAATCTTTTATTCAATCTTGATATAACGCCTATACAGGTATTGATCGAGGCCAAGTTCCTGGAGGTCAGGGTAAGTGACCTTGACGATATCGGGATAGAGTGGAAATTGAACAGTATGTGGGGCATGGACAGGACCAGGACCGGGGATAATGTGTATGGGGTCAGCAAGGACAGCGGGTCTAATTTTTCAGATTTCAGCAGGCAGGATGAGGGGTTCAACCTGACGTATAAAGGTTTATTGACCAATCCGCAGTTCCAGGCTGTCCTGCACGCGCTTCAGGAAAAACAGAACGTAAAGACATTGTCCGCTCCCAGGATAACCACGCTGAATAACCAGACGGCTACGATAGAGGTTATAGACGAATATATATATCCCACAAGATACGAGGCCAGCCTTGTTCAGTACGACATAAACGGCGACGGGGACTTCGATGACGCGGGAGAGACCGAATGGGTTAACGTGCCCCAGGATTTCGTGACAAGGAATGTAGGCATATTGCTGCATGTCAAACCTTGTGTGGGGTCGGATAAGGAGAGTATTACCCTCGCGCTTACCCCCGAGGTCAGCGAGGATGCCGGGACATATACGTATTCCGGGAATGTCAATATACCCAAATTCACCACGAGAAATTTAAGCACCAGCGTAATGGTAAAAAACGGCGAGACCATAGTAATGGGGGGCCTTATAAAAGAGACAAATACGAACGTAAAAACAAAGGTGCCGATACTCGGGAACATCCCTGTGCTTGGAGTGTTGTTCAAGAAAAACACCGACAGCAAAGAGAGAAGGAATCTTTTGATATTCGTTACGGCAAGTATTATGGACAAGGAACAGGACAAGGTAGCTCTAAAAGAATAATATGGCCATAAATTTTATAGCAAGGATATTGCTGGTGATGGCATTATTTTTAAGCCCTGAGGCTTCTTTCGCGTATGAGATGAAGTCTATCCAGGGGGATGATACCGTAGGGGACAAGGCCGGGATAGTCGCGGAAATCCCGGAGATAAGGAAGAAGCTTAAGATGCCCATTACGGTGGATTTCATGGAAGTGGGGCTGGACTATGTTATGGATTTTTTATCCGAAGCCACAGGTGTCAATATCATACCCGGCAGCGGCGTGAAGCTGTCGGAAAAAAAGGTGACAATAAAGGTGAAAGACATGCCTCTCGAAAGCCTTTTGAAATACATATTCAGGAATCAGGGGTTGATATACAGGGTCGAGAAAAACGCTATATGGGTGGATTCCCTGGAGAATATGGACACCGAGACGTCCGAGACCCGGATGTATTTCCTGGACCAGGGCCTGGCGATGTTTACCGAGTTCAGCGGCGCGACAGGCAGCTACAAGAGCGGTACAGGCGGGCCGGCTTCGATATCAAAGGTAAAGACTATAAAGGATATACTTGAGAACGCGGTTGTCTGGCCCGCGGATTCCAAGATAAACCTGGATGAACGCACAGGGGCGCTCATAGTGACCAACACCCCTTCCAACCTCAGGATAATAGAAGATATATTGTATAACCTGGACATAGACGCGAGCCAGGTCCTTGTGGAAGCCAAGTTTATCGAGGTGGATATTACCGACCTGAGCGAATTGGGCGTGAACCTGTCGTTGGACAGCCCGTGGGCAGTGACCAAGGGCGCGGAAGGGGCTTATACCGCCGTGGATACCTCAAGCGGTTCGAAATTTTCGACGTTTACAGGCTCGCCGGACGAAGGCATTAATATCACTTATCAGGGTATATTGACAAGGCCGCAGTTTTCCGCGGTCCTGCACGCGCTTGAGAAAAAAACAAACCTCAAGACATTGTCCGCTCCCAGGATAACCACATTGAATAATCAGACGGCTACCATAGAGATAGCGGATGAATTCGTCTATCCTACCAGGTATGAGCCTACTCTTATCAAGGAAGACTTGAACGGCGACGGAGATTTTACCGATACTGTGAATGGCGTTAACGAAACCAGGTTCGTCAATGTCCCGCAAGGGTTTGAGACGCGGCCGGTAGGCATCTTATTGCATGTTACCCCCAGCGTAGGCAAAGATAAGGAAACCATAGCGTTGACCCTGAATCCCGAGGTCAGCGAAGCCACCGCAGACGCCTTTCAATACAGCGGGGAGGTCAAGCTCCCGAAATTTACGACAAGGAACCTCAGCACCAATATAATAGTGCAAAACGGGGATACCATAGTGCTGGGAGGATTGATAAAAGAATCGCGTACCAACACAAGGACAAAGACGCCGTTGCTGGGGGACGTGCCTATACTGGGCATGCTCTTCAGGAAGGATTCGGACTCCACGATGAGAAAAAACCTTTTGATATTCGTTACCGCCACCATACTGAGTCCGGGAGGAGAAAAATTAAAATGAGCATAAAAAACATAAGGGATGTAGCCAGGGAAGCAGGTGTGTCCATAGCCACTGTCTCAAGAGTGGTCAATAAACAGTCCTCCGTTAAAAAATATAACAGGGAGAAGGTCGAGGCGGCCGTCAAGAAATTGAAATTCAGGCCTAATATGAGCGCCCAGCGCCTGGCATCGAAACGGAATAACAACGCGGTAGGCCTTGTTATCCCCAGGTACACCGATATATTCCATTCGTTCTACGCGCTCCAGATACTGCAGGGTGTGGGCGCGGCGGTAGAACGCATGAAGATGGACCTCTTACTGCATGTCACCAACGGCTCCGCCTTTTTAAATATTTCAAGCGTGGAAGGCGTGATATTTTCGGATATCATAGGCAACGAGGAACAGGTTGACGGCGTCGTGGAAGCCGGGCTCCCATGCGTTATAATGAACTACTATACCAGGGACCTGCCTGTGTCCTGTGTGTCCATAGATAATTTCAATGCCGGTGTCAAGGCCGTGGATTATCTCGCTAAATTAGGGCATACCAGGATCGCGGTTATCACAGGCGCGCTGAAAACCCAGGTAGCCATAGACAGGTTGAACGGTTACCTTACCGCGCTGGAAAAGCACGGCATAGAAAAGAACAAAGATTATATCAAATATGGGGATTTTGGCAGGGAGTCCGCGATGGGGCTCACAAAAGAGCTTATAAAAATAAAAATTCCTCCGACCGCGATATTCGCGGCCAGCGATGAGATGGCGGTCGGGGCCATACAGGTATGCCTGGAAAACGGGCTGGCAGTGCCGGGAGATATATCGGTTATAGGTTTTGACGATAACCCGCTGGCGCTTGGTTATAGCCCCGTGCCTCTTACGACCATAAGACAGCCATTGTATAAGATGGCGATGATATCCGCTATGACGCTGGACAGGATCATCCGGAAAAAAATAAAAGGCAATAA
>JBAZEP010000001.1:0-12971 GCA_041653835.1 Candidatus Omnitrophota bacterium | reverse complement strand
TGCCAGGGAGGCCTGCCGGCGAACATTTATTTTTCAGCGGATAACAGCAATATCTATTTCCTGGACAAGGATGAGGCCAGGATATATAAATACAATACCCAGGGTAAACTTACCCGTACCTACACCATAAGCGAACTGGGCGAAGATTTCGTATCCAGATAACGTGTTTTCTCTGCTTGTTTCGGACCACAAGGCAAGGATATTCGATATCCCGGAAATGGAAACAGTTGGGATGAAGGGGGGATATTTTTTCAGGCCCGGCAGGGAAGAGTTTATCAGGATGCCCCGCGACAGCAAGCTTTTCATGCTTCCTGCCAGGAGCCCTGTCGGATATAATAAAGTTAAAAAAAGATTCGAAGCGGTAGAAGATCATTTTGCCGTAGCGGTTTTTATGCCGCCTGCCTTTACCGGCACATACAGCGCCGCTTACCAATATGTACCTTCCTCACCCCTGGGGTGGCACCCCAGGGGTGAGGAAGGTCGTAAAGGTAAAGGCAAGCGTTTGCCGCTTTTTTGTTATACCGCGGCAGGTTTTTACAAAGGCGATATCTATGTAACCGCGGTCAGGGTTGACCGTTCGTCCAGGCATGACCCGGCATCCATAGATACCGGCTCCGTAGCTAAAAATACGCTAAAAATAAAAAATCTATTCCCTTCTAACAGGCTCATCAGGCATCTGGCGGATTGCGCGCTTATTCATGGTTGTCCGGGCGCGCAGAATTTTTTCCTGTCTAGAGAAGAATGCCCTTTGCCTGTTTCACCTTCATGCAACGCCGCCTGCGCGGGATGCATTTCGTTAAAAACACAGCCGAGGATAAAGTTCATACCCTCTCCCGAAGAGGTTGTGGAGACAGCGTTATTCCATGTCCGTAACGTGAAAAATCCCGTGCTTAGTTTCGGCCAGGGCTGCGAAGGCGAGCCTTTGTTGCAGGCTGACTTGATCGAGAAATCCATAAGGTTGATACGGAATAAAGCCCGTACAGCCACGATAAATATCAATACTAACGCGAGCAGGCCTCAGGCAATAGCCAGATTGTTCGATGCTGGGCTGGACAGCATAAGGGTCAGCATGAACAGCGTAAGGCGGGAATATTATGACAGATATTACAGGCCCGCGGGTTATACATTTAACGATGTGTTGATATCCATACGTACGGCAAAAAAGAAAAAAGGTTTCGTGTCCATCAACTATCTTACCATGCCGGGTTTTACGGATTCGGAGGATGAATACAGGGCGCTGGATAAATTCATAGAAGATTACAAAATAGACATGATCCAGTGGCGCAACCTGAATTTTGACCCGGTGCGTTATTTCAAGATCATAAAATACGATGTCCGGCCTTTCACTATGATAGGGATAAGGCAGTTGATAAGCTCTCTTAAAAAATCTTTCCCTAGTCTCAGGACGGGCTACTACAACCCCTTCCTCTAAGGGAACATTTATGACAATGTCACAAATGTTCCCTTAGCGCTGCGAAATCCTATATAACCATTGATTTTTCCACGGTTAGTTGGTATAATCCTAATACATATGAAAAAAGCGAGCATAGCAGCTATATTTATATTATTTATAATGACAGCTCCCGCTTTCGGTTATTGGATATGGACGCCTGAGAGCGGAAAATGGGAAAACCCGAAACACAGCGCCAAGGATACCCCTGAGGACCAGTCCGCCTACGCGCAAAAACTTTACGGGGAGAAAAACCTTAAAGACGCGCTGAAGGAATATAAGAAATTACTGAAATATTACCCTCTTTCCAAAGAAGCGCCCGCCGCGCAGTATTATATAGGCCGTATAATGGAAGAGCTTGATAATCCGTACGAGGCGTTCAAGGCTTACCAGAAAGTCATAGATACTTATCCTTATACGGAATTGGTGGACGATGTGATAGAAAGGGAATATAAGATAGCTGACGCGTTCTTCTTGGGAAAGAAGATGAAGATCATAGGCAAATGGCAGATACCCGCCAAGGATAAGGCAATAGAAATATTCAAGGCGGTGGCCGATAACGCGCCGTACGGCAAATACGCGGACCTCGCTAAATTCAAGGCAGGCCTGTGTTTCAAGGATATAGAGGATTATAGCAGCGCTATACTTATGTTCAAGGATCTGATAGACAGGTATCCCAATAGCGAGGTTATCGATAAGGCAAGATTCCAGCTCGCGGAGTGTTCGAAACTCATGTCGGTAAAACCGGCGTACGACCAGACCCCTACTACCCTGGCGCGCGAGGAATTCGAGGATTTCCTGAAAAAACACCCTGACAGCGAGATGGCGGAAGACGCCAAAGATGTCATAGATAAACTCAGGCTGAGCGAGGCGGAAAACGCGTATAAGACAGCGGAGTTTTACGAAACACGCAAGGCGCCGGAAAGCGCCGTGATCTACTATAAAGATATAGTGAAGAATTATCCCGGTACCGAATGGGCAAAAAAAGCGCAGGAGAGGCTGAATGAATTGGAAAAAAAGTAATATCCAAAGAATATTCTGGTGTTCTGGTGTTCTGGCGCTCTGGTGCTCTTTATTGTTAACAGGCTGCGGCTACACTACAAAGACAATGCTCCCCGACAATATCAGGACGATACATGTGGAAACTTTCGAGAATAATATCGACATCACCAAAGAGGTAGGAGCGAAAGATAAATACGAGGTTTACAGGCCTAACCTGGAAGTGGATTTACGGGACGCGATGGTGAACAGGGTTTTCCTGGACGGTAACCTGAAGACGGCGGACATGAGTTCCGCGGACGCCGTGCTCGAGGGCCGTATTACGCAGTACAGGAAAGATCCCTTGAGGTACCAGAATGAGATTGTGCAGGAATACAGGATCAGTATCATATGCGATGTTAAACTGATAAGCCGGAAAGATTCGGCTGTTTTATTCGAGGAAGAAGGTATAGCCGGAGACGCCACGTATTTTACGACAGGAACGCTTCAGAAAACAGAGACATCCGCTTTAAGCGACGCGATGTCCGACCTCGCAAGGCGGATTATTAATAAGATAGTGGAAAACTGGTAACGTCCGATAAAGATGCCCACCAAAGAGCTTGCCTCGTATCTTTTTTTAGGAGAAGAGGATTTCTTGAAAGACGCGGAACTCGCGAGATTGAAATCCAGGTTTCTGGAAAATACCACCAGGGACCTGAATTACAGTGTATTTTACGCGAAAGAAAAGGATTTTAAGCTGAAGGAGATGCTTGCTCTCCTGAATACGGCGCCTTTTATGTCCCCGAAAAGGTTCGTGATCCTGAAAGACGCGGACAGCCTTCCGGACAACGACAAAGAGTCAGTGCTGTTTTACCTGAAAAATCCGCGTGACAGCTCTATCTTCGTGATAGATTCAAAGGCCTCGAAGATAAAAGAAGGATTTATATTGGAAGCGTCGAAGCTCGCGAAGCTCGTCAGGGCGGCCAGGCTTACGGACGCTGAGATAAATATCTGGATCTCCAGGCAGGCCCGGACAGCGGGCAAGAAGATAAACGCGGAAGCCGTAAACCTGCTCAAAGACAGCTTGCCCAATGACCTGACCGCGCTTTCTTCCGGGCTCAACAACCTCATCCTGTACGCCGGCAAAAGGCCCGAGATAACAAAAGAGGACGTGGAAAAGGTCATCTATACGGCGCCACTTAAGACAGGTTTCGACCTCCTTGACGCGATCGAGAAAAAAGACGCGAAAAGGGCATTGAATATTTTTGTAAGTATCCAGAAATATAAAAAGAGGGAGGCGGAACTTCTTTTAGGGCTTTTGTCATGGCAATTCAGGATGTTGATGAGGGTAAAGGAGCTTCTCAAGATAAGGACCAAGTTTGAGATACAGAAAGAATTGAACCTGTATAATACGAAGCTGGACCAGATGGCGCGTTACGCGGCAAAGTACAAAAGGGAAGAAGTGATAAGGATTTTAGGATATATATTGAAAGCGGACAGCGATATAAAAACAGGGGATGCCCCTCCCAGGCTTGTCCTGGAAAGGTTGATAGTCAGGATGTGCTCGTGAAAATACTATGCGGTTATCTTCTTCATCAAGCGGGATTTTTTACGCGAGGCGGTATTTCTGGGAATAATGCCTTTAGATCTTGCCTTGTCGATCTGTGACACTAGATATTTAAGCTGAGTCTTGGCCTCTTCCATTTTTTTGGATGAAACAAGGTCCAGGAATTTCTTGGTTTCCGTCTTCAGGTCAGATTTAACGGATTGGTTTCGCAGTGCCCTTTTAGCGCTTTGTTTTATATCTTTATAAGACGCGTGTAATATTGGCATAACTTCTCCTTTTTATGTGAAGATAAAATAGCATAGGCAGTTAATTATGTCAAGCAAAAATGCCGAATAATGTCTAAAAAACATATTATAAAATCAGCCGGGATAATAGGATTCGCTACCGTCATAAGCAGGATACTGGGCTTCGTGAGGGATATCATCATCGCGAAATTCTTCGGCACAGCCAGGTATGCCGAGGCGTTTGTCGTGGCGTTCCGTATACCTAATATGCTCCGGGACCTGATAGGCGAGGGCGCCACAAACGCCGCGTTCGTGCCTGTGCTCAGCGAGTACGCCGTAAAGAAAAAGGAGGAATTCTGGGGGCTCGCGAACGTCATATTGAACCTTTTGCTTATAACGCTTTCAGCCATAACCATTGTGGGTATCCTGGCGTCGCCTTTGATAGTGAGGCTTATAGCCCCGGGTTTTCTGGATGACCCTGAAAAGTTCGAGATAACAGTAGTTTTGACGCGGCTGATGTTCCCTTACGTGCTTCTCATAGGCCTTACAGCCTACGCGATGGGCGTGTTGAATTCTCTCAAGCATTTTTCCATGCCCGCGTTCGGGCCGTGCCTCCTGAACATCGCGATAATAATATGCGCGATGCTCTGGGGCGAGAGCGTCATGGGCCTGGCGAGCGGAGTCCTGATAGGCGGCGTAGCCCAACTGGCGGTGCAGGTACCTGTATTATACAGAAAAGGGTTCAGATTTTCTTTTATGAAAAAACTGAACCATCCCGCGGCGAATAAAATCGGGGCTTTGTTAGTGCCGCGCATCCTTGGCTCCTGCGTCTATCAGCTGAATTTATTCATAAATACTATCCTGGCGTCTCTCTCCGCTATCGTGGGGACGGGAGGCGTTGCCGCGCTCTATTACGCGAACAGGATATTCCAGTTTCCGCTGGCGATATTCGGCATAGCGATAGCCCAGGCAGCCCTGCCTACGATGTCGAGGGAAGCGCTCGAAACAGATAACGATAAATTAAAAAAGACGCTTTCTTTTTCACTGAGGGTCATAAACTTTATTATAGTCCCCGCCTCGATAGGCTTGATGGTTTTGGCGGTACCCATTACAAGGACATTGTTCGAGAGGGGAAAGTTCGATCATTACTCCACTCTCATAACAGCCAACGCGCTCGTTTTTTATTCCATAGGTCTTTTCAGTTATTCCGGGATAAAGATATTGACTGGCTGTTTTTATTCGCTGAAAGATACGCTGACCCCGGTAAAGATAGCGGGTGTGTCGCTTTTATTGAATGTAGCGTTGAATGTGGCATTGATGTTCCCCCTTAAGATAGGAGGCCTCGCGCTGAGCGCCTCGATAGCGGGTATATTCAATTTCCTGGCGCTGTTCTATATGTTGAGAAAGAAGATAGGTCCTCTGGACGGCATGGGGATATTGAGCTCGTTCATAAAAATGACCATAGCCGGCCTAGTAATGGCGTTGGTGATCTATATATGCGCGTTTAAAATGGACCTGAATCTTTTCGTGGTAATATTTATAGCTATCGTCTCTTACGCCGCCGCCGCGTTCATCTTCGGCGTAAAAGAGTCAAAGGAATTCCTGTCATGGATATTAAAAAGAAATTAAAAGAGATACCGCACCTGCCCGGGGTATATATAATGAAAGACGCGTCGGGCGAGGCGTTATACATAGGCAAGGCAAAAGACCTTTCGAAAAGGGTATCCAGTTATTTCCAGGAATCAAGGCCTAAGACATCCAGGCATATGGCTATGCTTGAAAAAATAGACAGCCTGGATTATGTAGCCACAGGCTCGGAAGAAGAGGCGCTTATATATGAGGCAGGCCTTATAAAAGAAAAAAAACCTAAATATAACGTCGAATTAAAGGACGACAAGAGTTTCCCTTTGCTTAAACTTACGCTGAACGAAAAATATCCCAGGCTCATAATAACGAGAAAAAAGACCGAGGACGGTTCCATGTATTTCGGGCCGTACACAAAGGTCAAGCTCCTGAGAAAGGCTGTAGGCATATTGAAGAATATATTCCCCTTGAGGGTCTGCGCCAGGGTAGGCAATGAGCTGTGCCTGGCTTACCATATAAACCAGTGCCTGGGACCCTGCGTAAACAAGGTTGACGAAAAATCCTACAGGGAGATAATTGATCAATTAATTTTATTCCTGGAAGGCAAAAAGATGAGGTTGATACGGGAATTGACGGATAAGATGAAAAAGCTTTCCGATGAAAAAAAATTTGAGGAGGCGGCGGTCATCCGCTCAAGGCTCGCGGCGTTACAGGCGGTATCCGGCAGGAAAGCCGCGGATTACAGTTCATGGGGGGATGTCGCGTTGAAATTGAAGAAAATATTGAAACTCCCGAGCCTGCCTTTTAAAGTGGAGGCGTTCGACGTGTCGAATATATCAGGAAAAGAGGCGGCGGGCTCAATGGTTTATTTCAACAAAGGCATGCCCGATAAATCGAATTACAGGAAATTCAGGATAAAGAATGTGCGCGGTATCGACGATTACGCCATGATGAGGGAGATTGTCGGAAGGAGATACAGAAGGCTTAAGGAAGAAAACAAGGATTTTCCCGACCTTATCATAATAGACGGCGGTAAGGGGCATCTCGCGGCGGCGTACGAAGAACTCTTAAAATTGAACCTCAGCCGCATCCCGGTCATAGGTATCGCGAAACAGGAGGAAAAGATATATACGCTAGGCTCGGGAGAGCCGCTCGATATAAACAGGGATTCGGAGATATTGCATTTTATCCAGAGTGTCAGGGACGAGGCGCACAGGTTCGCGTTGAAGTACCATCACAAACTCAGAGAGGGCATATGGCAAAAAAATTGACACATTTTGAACAAAAGGTATATACTGTTGTGAAAAGTATCCCTATGGGCGAGACCCGTTCTTATAAATGGGTCGCTGTAAAGGCAGGCGCCAAAGGCGCTTCCAGGGTGGTCGGGAACGCGTTGAACAAAAACCCCTTCCCTATAATAGTCCCGTGCCACAGGGTGATAAGTTCGGGCGGCTGTCCTGGTGGATACGCCCTTGGCCCGGATTTAAAAAAGAAATTACTGGCGTTGGAAAAGGATGCGAGATGCTGTCCGAGATACGGGAAAAGATCAAAGAGCTCGAAAAAAAATTAGAAGAGCTTAAGAGTTATCTTGATATAGAAAAAAACGAGGCTGTCGCCAAAGAACTGGAGACCGCCTCTTCCGCTCCCGGGTTCTGGAATAACAGGGAAGGGTCTTCCACGGTCATCCAGAAGATAAAATTGATAAAGGCCAATACGGGGGATTATTACGAATGTGTGAAAGAATTGAATGATGTAAAAGGATTGGCGGAGATAGTGGAGGCTGACGATACGAAGTCGCTGGATGTAATAATGGCTGACCTGGATAAGCTGGCAGCTAAACTGGACAAACTCGAATTCAAAAGCCTTTTGAACGGGCAGAGCGATATCAATAACGCCATATTGAATATCCACTCCGGCGCGGGCGGCACGGAATCATGCGACTGGGCAAGCATGCTTTTAAGGATGTATTCGATGTGGGCGGAAAAAAATGGGTATAAGATAGAGATGATCGATATGCTGCAGGGCGAGGAGGCGGGCCTTAAAAGCGCGGACCTTATAATAACAGGCCCTTACGCTTACGGTTATCTTAAATCGGAAAAGGGCGTGCACCGCCTTGTAAGGATATCGCCTTTCGACTCCAATAAAAGACGGCATACGTCTTTCGCGTCGGTGGACGTGATACCGGAAATAGCCGACGACATAGAGATAGATATAAACGAATCCGACCTGAAGATTGATACGTACAGGGCAGGGGGCAAGGGCGGACAGAATGTGAATAAACTTGAAACAGCCGTGAGGATCACCCATGTCCCTACCGGTATTGTAGTGCAGTGCCAGAAAGAAAGGTCGCAGTTCAAGAATAAGACCACGGCGATGAAGGTATTAAAGGCAAAACTCTACGAGCGGGAGATGGAAGAGAAAAAAAAGGAATTGGAAAAAGAATATGCGAAGAAGCAGAAGATAGAATGGGGCAGCCAGATACGCTCATATGTCATGCATCCCTATTCTATGGTGAAAGACCACAGGACAGACCATGAGACATCCAATGTAAGCGCGGTAATGGACGGCGGATTGGATGAATTCATGGAAACATTCCTGAAATGGAAAGCCCAAAACCCGTAAAGTCAGATTTAAGACAATGTCTTAAATCTGACTTTAGGAAGGATAGAGCATGTTTGGATGGGTATTGAGTAAGATCATAGGGACGCAGAATGAGAGAGAGGTCAAGAAGTTAAGGCCTTTGGTCGAGAGGATCAATTCTTTAGAAGCAGAGGTTGCTAAACTTTCCGATGCTGAACTCCGAGAAAAAACAGCGCTTTTCAGGGAGAGGCTCGCGAAAGGCGAGACGCTTGACGATATTTTGCCTGAGGCTTTCAGCGTGGTGCGCGAGGCAGCGAGGCGCACTGTGAAGATGAGGCATTTCGATGTCCAGCTGATAGGCGGGATAGTGCTTCATCAGGGAAAAATAAGCGAAATGGCGACAGGCGAAGGCAAGACACTCGTCGCCACCCTGCCTGCTTACCTGAACGCCCTGGGCGGGAAAGGCGTCCACATTATAACCGTAAATGACTATCTCGCGCGCAGGGATATGGAGTGGATGGGCCCTGTGTATGAATTCCTGGGGCTTACGGTGGGCGTCATACAGCACGACATGGATCCGGGCTTGCGCCAGATAGCTTACGGCAGTGATATTACTTACGGGACAAACAATGAATACGGTTTTGATTACCTGCGCGATAACATGGTTGTGCGAAAAGAGGAAATGGTTCAGCGCGAGTTGAATTACGCGATCGTGGACGAGGTGGACAGTATACTTATAGACGAGGCGCGTACCCCGCTCATAATATCCGGGCCTTCCGACGAATCCACGGACAAATATTATATATGCGATAAAGTTGTCCCGCGGCTCAAGGGAAGGATCATACTGGAAAAAGACGAGATAGACGCCAAATACAAGGGCATAGACCTGTCAAAAGGTTATGACTATATAATCGACGAAAAAGCCAATACCGCTCACCTTACGGAAGACGGTGAAATGAAAGCCGCCAAGATGCTCGGCGTGGATAATATGCATGATATAACCACGATGGAATACCGTCATCACATGATCCAGGCGTTGAAGGCGCATAACCTTTTTGAAAAAGACGTTGATTACGTGGTAAAAGAAGGCGAGGTCATAATAGTCGACGAATTTACCGGCCGTTTGATGCCCGGCAGGAGATGGTCTGACGGCCTGCACCAGGCCATAGAGGCGAAAGAAGGCCTTAAGATAGAAAGGGAGAACCAAACACTCGCCACGATCACCTTCCAGAATTATTTCAGGATGTATAAAAAGCTCTCCGGCATGACAGGCACCGCGATAACAGAAGCGGGGGAGTTCAGCCACATCTATAAATTAGACACGGTTTCTATTCCCACAAACAAGCCCATGATAAGGGCGAATTATCCGGACACGATCTATAAAACGGAAAAAGAAAAATTCAACGCGGCATGTAATGAAATAGAAGAATTATATAAAAAAGGCAGGCCTGTCCTCGTCGGCACCATATCAATAGAAAAATCCGAGCGCCTGAGTTCGATTTTAAAGAAGCGCGGGATCCCGCACAATGTCCTGAACGCGAAATATCATGAGATGGAAGCCACTATAGTGGCGCAGGCAGGCAGGTTTAACGCGGTTACCATCGCCACGAACATGGCGGGCCGCGGCACGGACATCCTGCTCGGCGGTAATCCCGAGTTTATGGTCAATGACTGGCTGAAGGCAAAGGGCATGGGCCCAAAGGACATAAGCCCTGAAGAGCGCGAAAAGTGGCTTGTCGAGGCGGCTGGGAAAGTCAAAGAGGAACATGATAAAGTAGTAAGCCTGGGCGGCCTTCATATAATGGGGACCGAGCGCCATGAGTCGCGCCGCATAGATAACCAGCTGCGCGGCCGTTCAGGCAGGCAGGGCGACCCGGGTTCTTCCAGGTTTTACATATCGCTTGGCGACGACCTGATGAGGCTTTTCGGGTCGGACAGGATCTCTTCTATCTATGACAGGCTTGGCATAGAAGAAGGCCAGGATATCCAGCACCCGCTTATAAGCAGGGCTATCGAGGCGGCGCAGAAAAGAGTGGAACAACATAACTTTGACATCCGCAAACATGTCCTTGAATATGATAATGTCATGAATAAGCAGAGAGAGGTCATATACGACGAGAGAAAAAAGATCCTGATGGGAGAAAGCGTCAGGGAACATATATACGAGATCATAGAAGAAGTCCTGGATGAAGCGATAATATTATATATGAATCCCGACGTGCACAGGGCTGACTGGAAGTACGCGGAGTTCAATGAATGGCTATGGTCGAAATTCAACATTAAGATAGAAAATATAGAAGAGATGGTTGAGGGGAAAGACGCGGAAGGCATCCTGGACCATTTGCTGGAAATAATAAAAAAAGCGTACCTGGAAAAAGAAAAAAACATGCCGCAGGGATTGTTGGCGCATCTCGAAAAAATGATAATGCTGCATGTGATCGATACGAAATGGAAAGACCATCTTTACGCCATGGATAACCTCAGGGAAGGCATCGGCCTCAGGGCATACGGCCAGCGCGACCCGCTGATAGAATACCAGCACGAAGGTTATGATATGTTCATGGCGATGATAGACAGCGTGAAACATGAGACCATAGAGTTTTTGTTCAAGGTGCAGGCGGCAAAAGAGGAGAGTCCTGTCAAGGGGGTTTTCCAGTCTATGCCCAGGGAATTTATAAAATCCGAAGCAGCCCCTATGTCCAGGATCCCTGTACCCGAGGCGGCAGCTGAGGAAGGGCCTCAGGAGTTTTCCCCCCGCCGGGACATGCCCCAGGCGGAGCAATTCAAACGTTCAGAGCCGAAAGTCGGACGTAATGACCCGTGTCCGTGCGGCAGCGGTAAAAAATATAAAAAATGCTGTGGAAAATAATCCTATCCGCCCTGCTTTTAATATTTTCTTTCCCGAACTTTAACCTGAGTTTTTTAGCCTTTATAGGTTTTATCCCGCTTTTTTACGCGGTCGAGAATAAATCTCCCCAAAAGGCATTCCTGATTTCTTTTATCTGCGGGTTTATTTTTTATCTCGGTACTTTATACTGGCTTTATCATGTGACAGTGATAGGTTTAATTATTCTGTGCCTTTACCTGGCGCTTTCTTTCGGAATTTTCGGAATGGTTATCAATCGTTTTAGCGTCTTGGCGGCGCCTATGGCATGGGTATTGCTCGAATATCTGCAGGCGCATCTTTTTACGGGTTTTGGATGGGCATTATTGGGATATTCGCAGTACAGGAATACGGCATTGATCCAGATAGCTGATTTTTCAGGCGTATATGGCGTATCGTTTGTAGTGATGGCGGTGAACGCAGGTATTTATATGTCATTGCGGACGAAGCGAAATAATCTATGCCTCATCACTATGACAATCTTGATCTTGGCAGCGAATTATGCTTATGGATTTTTCAAGCTTAATGAAAAACATAATGCGAACTCTATAAAGGTTTCCGTTGTCCAGGGAAATATCCCCCAGGAGCTTAAATGGGACCCTGAAGCCCGGGGCATGATAATCGAAAAATACAGCGCCCTTACGAAAATGGCGGCTTTGGACGGCGCCGATCTGGTTGTCTGGCCCGAGACGTCTTTTCCGGGATTTTTTGAGACGGACAAAGAAATGACCGCCGGGGTTTTAGATCTGGCGGAAGAAATAAATACCCCGGTTCTGATAGGGACTAATACGGAAAAAGATTACCAGTATTTCAACAGCGCGGTACTGGTTTCCGGCCAGGGCGGTATCGTGGATAAATACGATAAGATGCACCTTGTCCCGTTCGGAGAATATGTGCCTTTTTCGGATAAGTTCCCGGCGCTGCATGATTTGATCCTGGGAGAGGTCGGTGAATTTACCCCGGGAGAAGAATTTAAGATTTTCGTAGGGGGCGGTCGTGACCGCCCCCTAGAGGCTAAATTCGGCGTTCTTATTTGTTTTGAGGATATCTTTCCGGAAATAGCGAAAAAATTTGTTAAAAACGGAGCTAAATTCCTCATAGTTATCACAAACGACGCCTGGTACGGCAAAAGCGGGGCAGCGTACCAGCACGCGGCGTGTTCTGTTTTCCGCGCGATAGAGAACCGCGTTCCCGTTGTCCGCTGCGCCAACACAGGCTATTCCTGTTTTATAGACTCAAAAGGCAGGATATACGACAGCGTAGAAGAAAAAGGCGACAACCTCTTTATTACCGGCTACAAGACCTCCGAAATAATTATTAAATAAGTTAAAATTTTTCCGGGTACACGCTCTTCCGGCCTTGCTCGTTCAGGTGAAAATTTTCCCTTTAAACCGCCAAAAACGCTCATAAAAGGCTAAATTTTCAATTCGCTCGCAAAGGCCGGAAGAGCGTTTATTAAATAGTTTACTTATCGGCTCCGGCAGGTTTAAGAAAAGCCTCGCTTGATTAAAGCGAGCATGGTGCCTTGTCCAGGCAGGCCTGAGGCACATCAGAACGTTTCGGCATCGCTGGTCCTCAGATAAAGCGCGCAAGGAGTTACGGCGAGGTTTTTATACTGTCAAGACTACCTTCAGTATAAAAAACGAGCCGTAAACCGTAGCGCGCGGCGAAATCAGTTCAGTGCCGAACGGCCTGCCTGGACAG